>JAFDHU010000001.1 GCA_019308625.1 Deltaproteobacteria bacterium | reverse complement strand
CGGCGCTCCCTTCCACCTGTCCCTCCGGCTTGCCAAAACGCCGCAGGCAGCGCTGCTCCCGTGCTTCCCGCCCCTGGAAAAGGAAGCGGGCATGGAAAAGGTCTATCTCCGGCCCGCCATCGCCGGCGTCTTGCCCCGGGAAATAGCCTTTCAAAGCAGTATAAACTTCTTGGGCCCGGCCGACGGTGTTGCAGATGACTGCGGCGCAGCCTCCTTGTCGCAGAGCCTCTTGGAGCTTCATCCCCAGGAGAAATTCTGGTGAATCCTCGGATGGTAGGCGACCGTTGACCCACGTTAAGGTTAGAGTTCGGTGAAATTGAGGAGAGGCATCAAAGTGCTGTGAACCCAAACCGGAAGGGGTAACCCAGGTGATCCTGGGATAAGGCTGCTGGGGCGGGGACAAGCCTGGGCCAGCCTGTCCCCCCAGCCCCCTACCGAGCAGTCCAGGGCCGCCAGCCACTCCAGCAGACGCTCCAGAAGTTTGGTCATGTAGGCGTCATAAGCGTGCACTTCATCCACCACCACGGTCTTGTGGGAGAGGCCGAACAGGCGCAGAAAGAAGTGTCGGGTCTGGAGCACCGCCAGAAGGGCCTGGTCCACTGTGCCCACCCCGAAGGGAGCCAGCAAGCCCCGCTTGCGGCGGGTGAACCACTCCGCCGCCACCACCTCGGCCGGAAGGGGACCGGTATCCTCCTCAGTTTCGATATCCTGAGGGCTGAAAAGGCGGTCAGCCTTTTGTCGCAGGGCCTGGAATTCCGCGGACAGCGAAGCATGGCCATGGAGAAGCTGGAGGTTGACCAGACTCCAGGGGTAGCGCCGCCCAAGAAACTCCTTCACCCGACTGAACATCTGGTTGCTGGTGGCCATGGTGGGCAGGGCAAAGTAGCAGCCCCGCTGCCCAAGTAACACCGCCCACCGGTCCGCCAGATACATAGCCGCTTCAGTTTTGCCCTCGCCCATGGGGGCCTCCAGGATGACGAGGCCCGGCCCTTTTAGACTTTTGCTGAAAGTTCTGACCGTCTCCTGCAGGGGGCGCAGGCCGTGAGCCCCGATGGCCGGAAAAAGCTCGGCCAGATCCTTAAAGTCAAACGGGGCTCGCCAGCCGGTGAAGGCTAGCTCCTTAAGCGCCGCCCCGGCCTGCCTCAAGGCTTGCTCCCGGTATCTCCCTATCTCTACCGAGGGATGAGTAAATGGAAAAAACTGTTCATTGGAGGCCACCCAGTCGGCCACACATACTAGGCCGGCCAGCTGGAGAAAGAAGGCGTGGCCCGGGTCGGCGGCCCTGGGCGGAGGCAGCTCCGGCAGCCGCCATAGCCGGGTGAAATCCTGAAAGAGCTCGACCCGCAGGCGGTGCCATCTGCGGCCACCTTGTTCATCTCTGGTTACCGCCAGTAAGTCCGCCGAACGGGGGAAGATCCCATGATGTCCGCCCAGGGCCACTCCCAGGCGGCCCGTCCAGGGAGGCGCAAGGGCGGGATGCAGTTCCTTGAAAAGCTGGGGCAAGAACATGGCTGTGAGAACCCCGTGCGGCACCGAACGGGCAGGGGCCTTGCAACCAAGCCCTTCTTCGGCCAGCAGCCTTCGGGCCGGTGCCCATTTCCCCTGAAACGCCGGGCTCGCCTTGCCCAGATCGTGCAACCCCGCCCAAAGGGCCACCCACTGCCCGGCAGCGGCCTCAGTCAGCCCCAAGGCCGCGGCCATGTCGGTCCTGGCACCTCTATCCAACACCTCCTCCCAGAGGCATCGGGCAACCGCGGCCACATCTGTCAGGTGGAAAATCAAAGGATGGAAGGAAACAGCCTCCTCATCCTGGCCAGTCCGCCTTTTTCCCCACAATTGCTCAAGCATTGTCCGCCTCCGGGGCTTGCTTGGCCCTTAAAATCAGCGAAGGGCGCCTGCCCTTCGGCAAAGCGCCCTTCTTTCTTGTTCAGTTATCTAAGGCGAAGCTGATTAATAATGGTTTGCGCCATGCTTCCATTCCCTCATCGCCTGGCTATTGGCCGACCCAGACTCCGGTGGCCAGGGCCTGTTCCAGCCAAGCCTGGAAGTCAGGACTGGGCGGGGGCAGGATGAGGTTTTTAGATTCCAGCCAGGCTTCGGCCTTGGCCGCGGACAGACGCCATTCCTCCTCCCGATTCAGGAAGCGGGTCTTGAGGAGATAGAGGGCCGCCAAGGTGGCCGCCACCCGCCGGGTCGTGGTCCGGAAGAAGGGCAGCTTGCCGGCGGCCTCCTCCAGTTCAGCCATCTCCATCCCCACCTGCTGGGCCAGCCAGGGGGTCAAGGACCACCAGCCCCCGGCGGCCTGCTCCCGGATGAGGCGGCGGAAATCCTGCTCTTCCGGGTCAGGTTCAAGCCTCATGTAAAACCTGTGTCTGGCTGGGGGAGTTGAAACCGGTGTTTTCAAGCAGAGAAAGTGTGCTTCCAAGTCCTCAAATCTTGCCGAAGGCAGGGAGGGCATCCCAGGGATTGTCCGATGCCAGCGAAAAAGCAGACCCTGTTCCATCCCGCCCCAGCCCCGGGTCAGGGCCACCGGGATGCGCCGCAGGACCGCCGCCTCGGCGGGGGCTTCCGCCCGTTCATCCACCACCAGGAAGCTGGTAAGGGAAGACAAAAGCCCATAGCGGGTGGACAGCTCCACAATCTCTCGCTTCAGCTCCTTTACCACCCGGGAGTCGGGCTGCCAGCGCCAGCGACAGGCCAGCAGGCGGTCCTCCCGCTCCCTTAAGGCCTCCCGGGCCAGCAGCAGGGGCAGGGTCTGGTCTTCGCCGTTCTCCAGCACGGTGGGCTCCAGCTCCCAGACGCGGCTGTTGCCGGCCTTGAGCTTGACTTTGCGGGGGGCCTTGCCGGAGAAGCGGGCCAAAACCAAAAGGTGCTCCCCGTGGTGCAGGGGCGGCAGCAGAGCGGGGGCCTGGAGGTCGGGGGTGAGGCCGTCCCAGCGGATTTCCACCGGATTCAGGGCAGGCCGGGTCACCTTTTCCATCAAAGCCACCATCACCGGCTCCAGCCGGGCCTGGGGATGGACAAAGGCCGCGGCGCCGCCGCTCACCCGGGCCAGGGTGCGGATGAGATGGGCATTGGGGCCCCGGCCCAGACCCACGGGATAGAGGGCGCAATGGGAGCGGTGTTCCTGGGCCAGAGAGATAATCTCCGCCTCATTGGCCACCTCCCCGTCGGTGAGCAGGATGACTTTCCGGGGGCGGGAGGAGACCGACCGGTGCAGCACGGCCTTGAGGGGCGCCAGAATCTCGGTGCCCCCCATATGGCCGTCCAGGGTCTGGACAAACCCGGAGGCCTTCTCTAGAGTGGCCTGGTGGAAGAGCTGCGGCTCCTCAAACAAGCCTTGCCAGTAATCACCGAAGGCCACGATATTGAAGGTGTCGCCCTGTCTCAGGGCCCGAAGGCCCAGCTCCAGAGCGTTCCTGGCCTGGGCGGCGCTTTCCCCGGCCATGGAGCCGGAGCAGTCCACCAGGAAGATGACTTCCAGCGGTTTTTTGGCCGCGGAGTGGGGCACTTCCGGATTCAGCCCCACCAGCAGCACCGTGGCGCCGTCGGCCTCCCGGGCGGCCAGGCAGAAGGGCTCCCGGGACTGGTCCAGGGTCACTTTCAGAACGAAATCCTGGTCCATCCGGGCTTCTCCGGTCAAGGCGCCTTTCATTCGGCCATCAGTGAGCTCCCACCGCAGGGGATGGGAGGGGCATTCCACCCCGGCCAGCCGCCCGGGCAGTTCCAGGTCCAGGGTCAGGGTGAAGCCGTAAGGCAGGGGGCCGAGGACCGCCGGCGGGGTGAGGTGGAACAGCTCGGCCGGGTCTATGTCCCGCAACTGCTCCGGCGGGAAATACCGGGGCGACACCACGGTGGGGATGATGAGCTCCAGGCCGTCAGGCAGCCAATTCAGGAGAGCGGTGTAGGACAGGCGCAGCACCACCTCCTCTCCGGAGCGGAGATTGCCCACGTAGGCGGTGAAGACATTGGGGCGGTCCTGGTCCACCAGAAAGGCCCCGTGCCCCTGGGACAGGGCTTGATCATAGATTTCCACGCACTTGTCCCGGTCTTCCACCCGGCCGGTCAGCACCCGGCCGTCCAGCTCCACCTGAAAGCCGCACACCGCGGCCTCCTCGGGCAGGGGAAAGGTGTAAACCGCCTCCACTGGCCGCGGTTCTTCGTGGCGATACTTCTGGGCTACCGTGACCCGGCAGGCCGGACCCCGGCCAACCACATGGATGGCCACCGCCCTAAGGGGCACAGGGGCTCCCTCGGCGTTCTGCAATCCTGCCATAACCACTTCTTCCATGCAGTTAAGTCCTCCCTTTTTCATTTTTGACAACCTCCTGACAGCGGCGGGCCAGCTCCAGCATCTCTCCCGGGGTCAGGCCAGTCAGATCATGGGCAAATTCCAGCACCACCCCCTCATCCAGGGTGATGCGGGTGACCATCCGGGCCGGCAACGGGGCCGGGGGCGGCTCTGCCATCCAGGCCAGCCGGCCCTGCTGCTGCCGGCGGACCTGCAGTTCGGCCAGGGACACCCCCCGGGCCTGCAGTCGCCGGATGGTCAGAATCTCCTGCAGATGCTGGTCGGTATAATGACGTCCCCGGCCCCGTCCCAGAGGCGGGGAAATCAGCCCCAGGGCCACATAAAAGCGCACTGTGCGCCGGCTTACCTTCGCCAGCTCCGCCAACTCGCCGATGCTGTAGGTGTTTTTCTCCTTCATGGCCTTGTCGTCCTCTGACCCTACAATATAACACTAACTGTCATATTGTCAAGGCCATGACTGTCACTTTTTGCGTCAGGCAACCCGCTGTGGCCCAGACTTCATTAAGGAAGCGCCGCCGGGCGCCTGGAATCAGTGTCCCATTTTTAGAGGGGCCGCCGCCAAAAGCCCCTGCGACTGGCCCGGCTCATGCCGGATCGGCTACCGGAGTCGGGTTTGGCAAAAATTGACAGATAAAGTACCACTCCGGCGTGGATTAAGCCGGCGCCGAGGCTTCGGTGGCTCTCCACCCGGAGGTCTTCTCCCAGGCTCAGGGAGGGACCGGTGCTCACCGGCAACTCCCTGATCTCCTCCAGCCAAGCCTCAGGGGTAATCCCGGGCTCCGGCTCTGATTGGCCCTGCCGCTCCAAGTCCAGGGCATCCAGGGCGTAGCTCCGGAGCACTTTGTCAAAGTAGCGGGCCAGGGAGGCCGGGGAGTCAAAGAGCTCCAGGCCCGCGGGGCACCCGTTCAGGACGGCCACAAATCCCTTCTGGTCCGGGGCCAGGGCAAAACTTTCCGTGTACTGGCGTAACCGTTCCTCATAGGACTCAAAGAGGTCGGCCATGGCCCCGGTGGGGGAGCGGACCCCCAGGCGGGCAGCTTTGGCCTCAATTTCCTCCCAGACCTCCCGCTGATCGGCCCGAAAGCCGCGGCCGGCCCGGAGGGAAAAAGACACTTGCGACTGCACCTTGGAGCGGAGCTGGGGGGTGGACAGCCGCTGTTCGCTGCGGAAATGCCGGGGGCGGGGGCTCCAGCGCCCCTGCTCCACGCAGGATACCGGCAGGATGAGGCGGGTTTTGCCGGCCAGAAGAAAGGTGGCATTAACCAGGCGGTTCTGCTTGGCCCCCACCAGCTCCTCTCCGGCCAGAACCAGTACCGGGGTCTCGCCCCGGTTGGTGACGCTCAAATTTGGGACCTCCCCGCCGCCCACCTCGGTGATCTCCACCACCCCTTGATCCAGGGCTTCGTCCAGAGTGAAGTAAGGGGGGCCGGCCTCCCCCTGGTGGAACAGGGGAAACACCTGCAAGTTCCGGTGGCCGGTTCCGGGTCCCAGGTCCAGGCTCCGGAAATAGTCTTTCAGCCGTGGTTGCATCTCTTCCTCCTTCTTAAACATCCCGGGACCGCCGGGATAATGGGTTTACCTGGGGCAGTTTTTATGGTAATCTGGCTTTGTTCCAGATTTCGGAACGATAAAAATTTTTTCTGGCAGGGGCCCCGATGCCGGAAAAGCTTGACTCTTATGCCTCGCCGGCGGCCAAGGTTCTCAGTCTGTATGGCTTGCTGCTGTTCAGCGGCAAGAAGTACTCCTTGACCGAGCTGGCCCGCCTGCTCCGCTGTTCCAAACAGACAGTGCTCCGCCTGATGGAGCAGATTGAGTGGAGCCGTCAGGCCAGAGTGGAGACCTGGATGGAGGGGGGCCAAAGATGGTTCAAGGCTAAGACGCCGCCGGTCCGGCCCCGGGTCTGCCTGGATGCCGAGGCCATCCGGCTGCTGCTTTTGTGCCGGGATTTTGTCTGTCACCTGCTGCCCCAGGCGCTGCGGGAGGAAATCGGCCGCACCATCGCCCACACCACGGTCCTGCTGCCCGACCTGGAGGAGCGCGCCCAGGCCCTGACCCAGTTGGGGGAAGGCTACTCCCGGGGAAGAATAGACTACACCGAGCACCAGCACCTGCTGGACGTGCTCCTGGAGGCCATGGCCGCCCGCCGGGTCTGCCGGGTCAGCTATCAGTCCCCCCGGCGGGCCGAGCCCCGGGAATACAGCATCGCCCCCTTAACCCTCATCGCCCATCATGCCACCCTTTACCTGCGCTGCTGGCTGGTGACCGACGCCGGGGAGCCGGAGGTCATTCATGACGGCATGCTCCTGGCCATCCAGCGCCTGCGAGAGGTGGAGCTGACGGAGCGGACCTTTACGGTGAGGGAGGAATTCTCCCGGGAGGAGCCCCATATTTTCGGGCTGATGCGGGAGGAGCCGTTCCGGGTGAAAGTCAGCTTCTGCCCGGAGGCGGCCGCTTACGTACGAGAGCGCCGCTGGAGCGCCGACCAGACCCTCACCCTCCTGCCAGACGGCGGCCTGCTCCTGGAGTTCACCGCGGCCAGCCGGCCGGAGGTGGTCTCCTGGGTCCTGAGCTTCGGGGCCGCGGCCACCCTCCTGGAGCCCCAGGAATTAAAAGAGGAAGTAA
Source organism: Deltaproteobacteria bacterium (assembly GCA_019308625.1). GTDB lineage: Bacteria > Desulfobacterota > Desulfobaccia > Desulfobaccales > 0-14-0-80-60-11 > DTHB01. The sequence goes on along the minus strand of JAFDHU010000001.1, from coordinate 19,891 downwards.
AAGCCACGGTTAGGAAGATGGCGAAAAACTATGAATGAAGCATCGCCGGTATTTCCACCGGCTGGTCCAACGCGGCGGTGAAGGGCAGTTCTTCTTCATTTATATATAGCGGCATGGAGCCAATCCCTGGCCCAGCCGGGCCGGGCTCCGGGTCCGGCGCTGGCAGCCTGGGTTGCGCTCCTGCTTACTTTCTGCCCGGTGCAAGGGGACGCTTAATTTGTGCCGCAGAACCCCGACCGCGCCATTGCTTCACAGGCGTTTTTCTATATAATAAGTATTTAGAAATCTTTCATTTCTTTGCCCCCAATCTTGCCGTGAGGGGTTAGTCACCCTTGAAAGTCACCACTTTCAGGATCAGGCGGCGGATTATCCAGGCCTTTTTGTTTTGCGTCCTGGCCATCCTGGTGTTCGCCAGTTTAAGCTTTCAGGCCCACTGGGAAATGGGCAAGCGGCTGCGGCTGGTGGAGCGGGCCGATGACCTGGTGAACAACATCCTGGAAATCCGCCGGTTTGAGAAAAACTTCTTCCTGTACCGACAGCCCTCCAGCCTCAAGGAAGCCAAATCGTATCTGGAGCGGGTGGAACGGCTGTGCTCCCGCAAGGAAGAAGGCGTTCTGGAGCTGAAAACCGATGGGCAGTTGGTCCGGTTCAAACAGACCCTGACCCGCTATCGGGATACCTTTCAGCGCATTGAGACCCTGCTGCAGGAAAAAGGCCCGGGATATGACCAGAGCGCCTTGGCCCCCCTGGAGGAAAGCCTGCGGGACTACGGGCAGCAGTTGCTGGTCATGGCCAACCACTGGGCCAAGGAAGAGCGGGCCACCATCGAGCGGCTTTTCCGGCGGGCGGTTTATCTTTTTGTTTTTTCCATCGGCTTGTTTGTCATTTTGGGCATGCTGGTGGCCTGGTATATCTCCCGTCTCCTGGTGGGACCGCTGTTTCAGATGCAGAAATACATGGAAAAAATCGCCCACGGCGACTTCACCCCCATTCCGGAGGCCGAATGCAAGTCCCAGGAATTCTCCTCGCTGTTTCGGGCCTTCAACCGGATGATCAAAGAGCTGGAGCACCACCAGGAGCAGTTGATTCAATCCGGCAAGATTGCCGCCATCGGCACCCTGACCGCGGGCATTGCCCATGAATTGAACAACCCCATAAACAACATCCTGCTCTCCGCCGAGGCCCTCAAAGAGGATTTCTCCCATCTGGAGTCGGAAGAGGCCCAGGAGCTGATACAGGACATCCTGGCGCAGTCGGCCCGGGCCTCCGAAATCGTGCGCAACCTGCTGGACTTTTCCCGCACCGAACAGCCCGCGTTTGTAGAGGTGGATTTAAAAAAGATCGTCAGAGACACTTTGAAGCTGGTGCAAAACCAGATAGCCATCTCCGGAGTGGAGGTGGAGCAGCATTTCTCCCCGGATCTCCCCCCTATTCAAGGGGATCCCAAAACCCTCCAGCAAGTTTTCTTGAATCTGTTTGTCAACGCCATTCAAGCCATGAAAGAGGGGGGCACCCTGTCCATCCGGGCCTGGTGCCCTGATGGCCATTGGCTGAACGTGGAAGTGGCTGACACCGGGGTGGGCATTGACCCCGAGGACCTGCCCCACATTTTTGAGCCTTTCTATACCACCAAGGAGGTGGGCCGGGGCACCGGCCTGGGCCTGAGCGTCAGCTACAGCATTGTGCAAAAGCATGGCGGCTACATTGAAGTGAAAAGCGAAAAAGGGGCGGGGTCCACTTTTACCGTGATTCTGCCCGTGGCAGAGGAAGCTCTGGATTATGCGGCTGGCAGTAGTGGATGACGAAGCCATCGTCCAGAAACGGCTGAAGCAGGCCTTGGCCAAGGAATACCGCCAGGTGGAGACCTACAGCACCGGCGAGGACTTCCTGAAGGTCCAGTCCGCCTCCCCCTTTGACCTGGTCTTTCTGGACGTCATCCTGCCGGGCATGGACGGTATGGAGGTGCTGCGGCACATCAAGAGCCAGCCGGTGGAGACGGAGGTCATCCTCATCACCGGACGGGCTTCCCTCAACGCCGCCATTGAGGCGGTGAAGCAGGGGGCCTTTCATTACCTGGCCAAGCCTCTGCGCACCGAGGAGGTCCGCCACTTGGCCCGCAAGGCCCTGGAACATCGCAAACTCCGGGAGGAAAACCGCCGCCTCCGGGCCCAGCTCCGGCCTCTGGAGGGCTGGGGGGAGATGGTGGGCGCCACCCTCGGCATGCAAAAGGTGTTTGAAATTGTGCGCAAAGTGGCCCCTCTGGATTGTCCCGTGCTCATCACCGGTGAGTCCGGCACCGGCAAGGAGCTGGTGGCCCGGGCCATCCATCGGGAAAGCCAGAGGAAAGACAAGCCCTTTATTGCTTTCAACTGCGCCGGATTTACCGAGGAGCTGATTGCCAGCGAGCTGTTTGGCTATGAACGGGGCGCCTTCACCGGCGCGGTGGCCACCAAGATCGGTCTTCTGGAAAACGCCCATCCCGGCACGGTGTTCATGGACGAAATCGGGGACATGCCCCCCTCCATGCAGGCCAAGCTCCTGCGGGTCATCCAGGAGGGGCAGATCTTCCGGGTCGGGGGCAACCGCCCCATCCGCCTGGACCTGAGATTCATCGCCGCCTCCAACAAGGACCTGAAACGGGAAATTCAGGCGGGCCGGTTCCGGGAAGACCTGTATTTCCGCTTGAATGTGGTGCAGATCAACCTGCCCGCGCTCCGGGACCGCCCGGAAGACATCCCCCTGCTCCTCCAGTATTTCCTGGCCAAGTACAACCGCAAGTTCGCCAAGCGGGTGAAAGGCATTGAAACCCAGGCCCGGGAGGCCCTGCTGGCTTACTCTTATCCCGGCAACGTGCGGGAGCTGGAGAACATCATTGAACGGGCGGTGGCCTTGGCCGAAGGCGAGGTGCTCACCTTGGCGGATTTGCCCGGGGACCTCCAGGAATACTCCGTCACCCCCTACCAGGAATTCCCGCCCCTGGAACAGCAGGAAAGGGAGTATATCCGCAAAGTGCTGGCCTACACCCATTATCACGTGAGTCAGGCCGCCCAAATACTGAACCTGCCCCGCACTACCCTGTGGCGCAAAATGAAAAAGTACGGTCTGGCTAAGACCACCTTTCCGGGCACCTGAGCCCGGAGCCCACCCATTTCATATTGAAACATTTTCCGGCCTCTTCTCACTGGCCCCCGCCATTTTTATTTCATTCTGAAACAACTCCCGGCTGCAGCCTGCTTTTCAAATTCATATCCACCTGAAATATTTGACAATTTTCTTTGGCGCGCCTCCTGCATCAAAGCAGGGTGGAGCCATGCAACAGAAAGTTCTCGTAGGCGTGGATTTTGGCGCATCTGCCCCCTGGGCCGCGGGCTACGCGGTCAAGCTGGCCTCTCGTCTGAAACTTCCCCTGGTTTTTATGGGAGTGGCCAAAGAAAGCTCGCCTCCAGGGGGGAGCAACACCCTCCTCCCGGAAAGCCTGGATGAAACCAAACGGCGACGTTTGGAACTCCTGGTGCAGCAGTGCCATGACGAGGGGGTGGGCCTGGAGATTCTTCTCACTTCCGGGCCGTTTTTCCAGAATCTTCGCCAGTTGCTTACAGCGTCTGGAAATTTCAAATTCCTGGTGGTGGGTGTCCCCCGGGAAGGGCCGTTGCTGGAGGACTTTCTGGCTTCCCTGAAGGAGTTGCATCGGCTGTTCCGGGGAGAAATTCTGCTGGTCCGGGAGCAGGGCAGAGTGGCACGCTTTGCCGATTTGAAGCCGCGCAAGCAAAGGAGGAACTCGTAAACCATGTGGAATCTCTATCTACCCATAGCCGGCAACAGCATCAACATCCTGCTTCTTCTGGGTCTGGGAGGTATGGTGGGCTTTCTTTCCGGCCTCTTCGGCGTAGGCGGCGGCTTTCTCATGACCCCCCTGTTGATCATGGTGGGCATCCCCCCCACAGTGGCCGCAGCCTCGGATTCCAACCAGATTGTGGCGGCCTCCACTTCTGGCACCTATGCCCATTACCGCATGGGCAATGTGGACTTCAAGATGGGCCTGCTGCTCCTGGTGGGCGGGGTGGTGGGGGGCACCCTGGGAGTCCAGATCATCAAAATCCTGCGAGGCCTAGGCAATGCCGACTTTGTCATCAAAATCACCTACGTGGTCATGCTGGGGGTGGTAGGCTCCTACATGTTTGTGGAGAGCCTGCAGAGTCTGCGGAAAAAGACGGCGGTGGAGGTCAGGCGGGCCGAACCCGCCAAACCCTCCGTCTATGGACGGCTCCTGCAGAAACTCCCTTGGCATATGCACTTTGAGAAATCCGGGGTCTCTTTTTCCGCCCTCTTTCCCCTGAGTCTGGGCACCCTGGTGGGCATCCTGGCGGCCATCATGGGGGTGGGGGGCGGCTTCATCATGGTGCCGGTCATGGTGTACCTGCTACGCATGCCCATGCACGTGGTGGTGGGCACCAGCCTGTTCCAGATCCTGTTCACCTGCATCAACGTCACCATCATGCAGGCCATCATCAACCACACGGTGGACCTGGTGCTGGCCATCCTGCTGCTGGTGGGCTCCACTGTGGGGGCCCAGGTAGGGGCCCGGGTGAGCCGCCGCCTCAAAGGCGATCAGCTCAAAATCCTGCTGGCCTCCATCGTCCTGTTGGTGATGCTGCAGATGCTGGTAAGCCTGATTCTGACGCCGAAACTGCTGCTGAGCTATAAGGGAGGACATTAAAGTGACCCGGTTTGGCTTGAACGAGAAAAAACTGGCGTGGCTCTGCCTGTTGCTGTTTGTCACTTTGATGCCTTCTGGGGTGCAAGCTTCCGTGGCCCGGCTCCATCTGTTTCCGGAACAGGTGGAGGTGGGCGCCTTTTTCCAGGGGACCACAGTCAGACTCAAAGGGGAGGTTCCGCCCGGGTCCCAGGTGGTGGTGGAAATCCTGGGCACCCCCAAAGAACAGGTGCTGCTCCGCAAAGGCCGGCGGGCAGGGCTGTGGATGACGGTGGGGGAAATCCGGGTGGAGCACGCCCCCAACCTTTATCTGGTGCTGAGCAGCACCAAGGAGATTCCCTCCCTGGAAGGCCGGAACGCGCCCTGGGGTTTTGCCGCCCTGAAATCCCGGATAAAGTTCCGGGGAGCCCTGACTGAGCCGGAGATAGACCGCTTCTTCCAGGAATTTCTGAAGCTGAAGGAAAGCGAAGGCCTGTACGCCGCCTTGCCAGGAGCCCTGAGCCTCAGCAATGAGCCCCAGGGCCCGGTAAAACTGGAAGGGGTTTTTCCCCTGCCGCCCAAGGTGGCCCCGGGCACCTATGAGGTGCGGCTCTCCGTTATCCAGAACGGCCAAGTGGTGGACCAGAAAAGCCACCTCCTCACCGTGCGGCTGGTGGGCTTCCCGGCCCTGCTGGCCAGCCTGGCCTTTGAACACGGCGCCTGGTACGGGATCCTGGCCGTGCTCATCGCCATCGCCACCGGCTTTCTCATGGGCTTCCTGTTCAAGGGGAAAGCTGAACATTGACAAACTGCCCTTAAAAGGCTAACTAGTAGAAAAAGCTTGAGAATTTTTGATGCAAAAGGCTATGGCAGCCATGGGCTGGTTCCGCAATCTCTGGCACAGGCTTTTTAAAAAACCCCCCCGGGAGTTGGTGGCCTTTCCGGAGATTTTTGAACATTTCCAGACCCTGCTGCAGGCCCATCAGAAAGTCATGGAAATCATTGCCGACCTGGGTGAAAAGTCCGGCGGCGACTATGTCTTTGACCGGAAATATCTGGTTGACCAGGTGCACCAGCTGGAAGATTTGCTGCTCCGTCTGGTGAAGGACCTTAATCTGATCTCCGGTAACCGGCATATGGCCCTGTATGCTGCTCTGGACCGCATTCTGCTGCCTCTGGAGGCGGAGTTGCGGGGGCGGCTGAGCCTCACCGAGGAGATGCCCTATGTGGTGGAGCTCTCCCTGGCCCCTTTGGACTTGCCAGAGCTTCTGGGGGGCAAGGCGGAAATACTGGTGGAAATCAGCCGCCGCCTCAACCTGCCGGTGCCCGACGGCTTTGTCATCACCACCCGGGCCTTCCGCCGGTTCATGGAGCACAACCATTTGTATGAGAGGATTCATGCCCTGCTGGTGGCCTGGACTTCCGGCGAGCTGGACCTCACCCAGGTGTCCCGGCAGATCCAGTACGCCATCCTGGCCGGGGTGATGCCCCAGGAGGTGGCCCGGGAAATCCGCCAGCAGGCCCAGACCCGGCCTTTCTGGGCGGTGCGCAGCAGCGCCTTCGGGGAGGACGAGGAGCTTTCCTTTGCCGGGCTGCACGAAAGCTTTCTGCAGGTGCCCCGTTCCGGGGTGCTGGAGGCGGTGAAAAAGGTGTGGGTCAGCCTGTATTCCCCCGAGGCCCTGAGTTATCGCCAGCGCATGCGGCTCCTGGGAGAGGAGGCGGCCATGGCCGTGTTGTGTCAGGAAGTCATCAACAGCCGGGCCAGCGGCGTGGTGCACAGCCTGGATGTGAGGTCCTTGGACAACGACCGCCTGGTCATCTATGCCTATCCAGGGCTGGGGCGCACGGTGGCGCAAGGTTTGGCCAACCTGGACCGCTTTGTGGTGGAAAGACACCCCCCTTTTCATATCAAGGAGTCAGAGGTGGCGCTGAAGGAGAAGTGCTGGCGCCCGGCCGCCGCCGGGGGTGAGGAGGAGGTGGCGCTGAGCCAGGAGGATCGCCGGCGCCCGGCCCTGGAGGAGAAGGACCTGGAAACCCTGGCCCGCTGGTCCCAGACCCTGGAGCGCTACTTCAAGCGTCCCCAGGAGACAGAATGGGCCCTGGATGAGGCGGGCAGGCTCTGGATCCTGCAGTCCCGCCGGCTGGCAGCCCCGCAGACCGTGAAACTGCCGGATATCCGCCAAGTCTGCTCCCACTATCCCGTGCTCATCCGGGAACAGGGCGCGGTGGCCCATGCCGGGGTGGGGGCCGGGCCGGTTTTCGTGGTATCGTCTGATCAGGAACTGGAAAGCTTTCCCGAGGGCGCGGTGCTGGTCACCCGCTACACTGCCCCCTGGCTGGCCCCGGCGGTGCCCAAGGCGGTGGCCATTGTGGCCGAACAGGGTTCGCCGGCCGGGCACCTGGCCACCATCGCCCGGGAGTTCCGGGTCCCCACCTTGGTGGGGGTGGAAAATGCCCCGGCCCTCCTGCCCCAGGGCCAAGAGGTTACGGTGGATACACACAACCGGATGATCTATCTGGGCAAGGTCACCGAGCTGTTGCGTTACGAGCTCATTCAGTCCACCGTTTTTGAGGACGCCCCGGAATTCCGTTTGCTTCGGCGCATCCTGAAACGCATCGCCCCCCTCTACTTGACGGACCCCCTGGACCCCAATTTTTCGCCGGAGGGTTGCCGCACGGTGCACGATGTGGTCCGCTTTGTCCACGAAAAGGCGGTGCAGGAGCTGATGGACCTGCCCCGGTTCCTGCGGCGGTTTAAGGAGGCGCGCCTTTTCACCTTGGACTCCGAAGTGCCCCTGGGCCTGAAAATTTGGGACCTGGGCGGCGGGGTGGACCCGGAAGCCAAAGGCAGTCACATCACCGCGGCGCAGCTCCGCTCCCGGCCGCTGAAGGCCTTCTGGGAAGGGCTCTCCCAGCCGGGGGTGTGGAGCACCGAGCCGGTGCCGGTGGATTTCAAGGGACTCATGGCCAGCCTGACCCGGCCGTTGGGCGAAGGACCCGGCGCTCCCCCTTATGCGGGGATCAACCTGGCGGTGGTGACCGAGGACTACCTGAACCTTCACCTCAAGCTGGGATACCACTATAACCTCATTGATGCGCGCATGGAACCCGAGGCGCATCACAACCATATCTACTTCCGCTTTGTGGGCGGGGTGACGGACCCGGAGCGGCGGTCAAGGCGGGCCCGTCTGTTGGCCGACATCCTCTCCAGATACCACTTCAAGGTGGACATCAAGGCAGACCTGGTGCTGGCCCGCCTGCTGCACCTGCCCCAGGAGGAGATCCGCCGGCGCTTGATAGCCCTGGGGCAGTTGGTGGGTTTCACCCGGCAACTGGACATGCAGCTCAAAAGCGACGAGGATATAGGGCTTTTTCTGGAGTCCTTTCTGCAGCGTTTGGAACCTGCGGAGGGCCCGCAATCCCCCTGAGGAGGAAAGAAATGGTACAGAACAAACTGAAAATCCTTATCCTGGACGATGAGCCGATCGTCTGCAAGCGCCTGAAGCCTTCCTTGGAGAAGCAAGGCTTTGAGGTGGACACTTTCACCCGCAGCTTTGAGGCTCTGCAGGCGGTGGAGCAAACCAAGTATGATATCATTATCACCGACCTTAAGATGGAAGGCATGGACGGCATGCGCTTCCTCCAGGAGGCCAAAAAGCTCCATCCTGACTCCGAAATCATCGTCATCACCGGGTTCGCCACCATGGAGACCGCCAAGGAGTCTTTCAAAAAGGGGGTCTTTGACTTTATTGCCAAGCCCTTCAACCTCAGCGAAATCCATCGGGTGGTGATGCGGGCCGAAGCCAAGATTCGGGGAACTCAGGCGTGACCAGCAATTAGCACCTGCTGCTGAGGAGAATTATCTTTGTCAAGGAGGCTGTGGTGATCAAGACAGTGGTTTCCATTGAGTTGGACCTGGCCGCCAGCCGGGCCATCCGGTTTGCTTCCCAGTTGAACTATTTCGTGCCCATGGAGATTCTGCCGGTCTATGTAAAGGCGCTCCCGCCCCGGGATCTGTCTATCGGTTCCGGCTGGGTCCGCCGCCATTGGGAACAGGAACTGGTTCAGGAGGGCAAAGCCGAAATCATTGAGATGATCAGCTCCGAGTGGGAGTTCAGCCCCACCCTGAAGGAGCCGCTGGTGGCCTATGGCGACCGGGAGCGGGAACTGCTCAAAATCATGGAAGCCGATGGCTTTGATGTCTTTGTGGACGGAGAACCCCTGGAGTGGACCCCGGCCAACCTTTACTACAAGGTGCACTCCAAGCTCTGGCACCGCTTTCCGGGGGTCATCGGCGTCGCCCGGGTCCTGCGGAGAATCAACCAGTTGCTGATTCTGTGCACCGATCCTGTGGGAGTGGGGCCTTTGACCCAGAGCATGGCCCACCTCTGGGCCCGCGGTTCCCTGCCGGTGACGCTGGCCGTGCCCCATAAGGCCCCCGAAGCCCTGGCCCGGGAGGCGGCCCGGGGCGAAGAGGTTCTGGCTCAAGCCGGCTGTCAGGTGTCCCTGTTCCAGGACTTTCCCTATTATCCCGAGCCGCCCACTTCGGGCTACCTGAGGGAATACGGCTTGGTGGCTGTGGCCCTGCCCCGCGGCCTGAAAAAGGACAGCCCCCAGCTGGCTTGGCTCTCCCAGGTGAGGGTGCCCCTCCTGATCAAACTTTACTGAACCGGTTTAAAAAGAAAGGGGAGCGATTATGAGAATCTTGTTTGCCGGCGATGAGCATCCTTACAGCGCCTTTGCCCTCAAGGAACTGATCCGGCTGGCCATGAACACCTGGGCCGATATCACCATTTTGGGCGTGCAGGCCGCTTCCGCCTCCCCCGGGCCGGTGGCCCCGGCCCTTAACCTGGCCCTCAACCGCTATCGGGAGACCTTTCTGAACTCCTGGGAGGGGGAGGATTCCCCTTATGCCTTGACCAACTGGCAGTTTGAATGGTATCCGGTCAAAGAGGGCTTATGGGAGGAGCGCTTGGTCTGCAAAAGCGGCCGGAAGGACTTCCGGGTCCACCTGCGGATAGGCAACCCCGAGGCCGCCATCCTGCGGGAAGCCCGCGAAGAAGGATGCGATCTGATTGTTTTGGGCTGTGCCAGCGGCGGTGACTGCCTGTGGACCGGAGCTCCGGCTGTGCCCCAGAGGGTGGCCTCCGACGCGGACTGCTCGGTGCTGCTGGTGAAGGAAGAGCAGCCCATCAGCCGCATCCTGGCCTGTCTGGATCAGACTTACATCAGTCAGGAATCCCTGGAAATCCTGAACCAGATGATTACCATCCATAAGGCTCAACTGGAAGTGATCGGGGTCATTCCCCAGGGGGGCGTAAAAAAGGAAGTTTACACCCGTCTTATTGAGGTGGGGGATTACTACCACGACCGGGGCATTGACATCAGCACCCGCATTGCGGAAGTGGCTGACCTGGAGGCTTCTATCACCACCGACGGCAAACAGGACCTGCTGGCCCTCTGGATGGGGAAGAAATCCATCCTTTCCCGGTTCTTCCCCCGGGAATGGGTGGGCCGCCTGGTGGCTCGCAGCCAAAGCTCCGTTCTGGTGATGCGGTGACCTGATCCTCCGGAATGCCGCCGGAAACCAACTTTTTTCTCGGAATAAAGGGAGGACACCATGCTGAAAATTCTCGTGGGGGTCAACAAAAGCGAGGAATCCCAGTTGGCCTTGCGCTATGCCTGCCACCTGCTGGAACATTTCCCCGCCGAAGTGGACGCCCTCTACGTCAAACCCGACGTCATTGAAATGACCGGCGAAGGGGCCTATGCCCCCTTCACCACCCGCAGCGACATTGAAAAGGAGGTGGAGCAGGAGGCCACCCGGGTGGTGGAGGAAATCTTTGAGGCCTGTGAGGTGTGCCTGGGGGGCAAGGTGCCCTGCGCGCCCAGGGTGGCGGTGGGGGATCCGGCCGAAGAGATTCTGCGGGAGGCCGACGAGGGGGGCTACGACCTCATCGTCCTGGGCGGCCCCAGCCGCTCCACCCTCCGGGGGCTGTTCCTGGGCGCGGTGCACAACAAGGTGCTCCTCTACGCCAGGCAGCCGGTATTCATTGTGCGCAACTACCGGGAAATCAAGCGCATCCTGGTGGCGTACCGGGGCTCCTCCTGCGACCAGCGGGCCCTGGAGTTTATCGGGCCGCTTTTCACCAAACAAAAGCCGGAGATCACCATCCTGCACGTCCAGGAAACCGAACGGGGGGAAAGCCCTGAATTCGCCGAAGCCTGCATGATGAGCGGCCGGGACACCCTGCATAAGCTGGGCTTTGAGCCCCTCACCAAGCTGGCCAAGGGGGACTTCGAAGAAGAGATCCTCAAGGAAGTGGCTGTAGGGCGTTACGATTTGGTGGTGTTGGGCGCCTATGGCCACCGGCACCCCAGATATTTGCCGGTCATCAGCGACGAGGCCCTGAACCTGGCCCGCCTCACCACCCGGCCGGTCCTGGTGTTCCGGGAGCTCAGCCGGGAGGGAGGCTGAGCCGCGCGGTTTTTTCAATCCAGGGTTAAAGGAATGCCGCCCAAAACGCCTGGCGGCCCAGGTCGGCAGAACAGGGTAATGCCGTGCCATAACCGCTAACTCGCCAGGGAAGGTTCAAACCATTCCCGGGCGCCGATGATGCTAAGGGCTGTCCCCCAAGGGCGAGCCCTTTTTGTTTGACCTGTTGCGGTTGGGCCCCTCCGGCGGCAAGATGAGCAAAGCCCTAAGACCCTGAAGCCAAGCGCCCGCAGGTCAGGTCCGGGCCCGGCCTCTCAGGTCCCGAATAATTTGCCGGATGGTCTCGGCCTGGGCCTCAATGCTTTGGGTAAGCCGGAACTGCACCAGGGCCCGCTGGAGATTATGCTCCGGGTGGGCGACCTTGAAATAGACGTTGCCCTGCAGGTAGTCGGTGAAATAGCGCAGCCCCAGCTCAAAGGGGATGAGCTGGATGGCGTCGTAGAGATAGACATAATCCAAATCGGTGAGGATATCCCCGGCTTGGGAGAGATAGCCGGCCAGCAGGGCCCGGGCCAGGTGGGGGTCAAAGCGCACCTCCTCCCAGTTCTCCATGTCCTCCCCCAGGGGGTTGGCCCCGGAGCGCAGGCAGTCGCCGATGTCATAGTGCACCAGTCCCGGCTTGACGGTGTCCAGGTCCACCAGGGCCACGGCTTGGCCGGTTGGCACATCCAGCAGGACGTTGTTGACCTTGGGGTCGCCGTGGATGGGGCGCAGGGCCAGCCTGCCCCGGGCCTTGGCCTCCTCCAGGACGTGAACCAGACCCCGGCGCTCCTCCACAAATCTCATACAAAAGGCCACTTCCGGTGATTCCCGCCAGCCGTCGCCCGCCAGGGCGGCCTCGTATTGTTTGAGATAGCGGGGAGTGATGTGGAACCCCGGCAGGGTGTCGGCCAGCAGGTGAATGGGGAGGTCGCTTAAAAGCCGGTGAAACAGGCCCAAGGCCCAGCCTACCTCCCGGGCGTGGCCGGCATCCCGGACGAGCTCCAGGCTGTGGGCACCTTCAATGAAGCTTAGGGCCCGCCAGAAAGAGCCCTGGGGATCCAGGAAATGGTCCCGGCCCTCCCGGGTCAGAAGCACCCGGGGCAGTTCAAAGCGTCGGCCAAGAGGCTCCCGTTGCAGGCGCTGCCGCACGTGCTCCGTGACCAGGCGCAGATTCCCCATAATCAGCTCGGGTCGAGGGAAGACCCGCCGGTTGAGGCGCTGGAGAATAAAGCGGTACCGGCCCGGGGGTCCAGCGGGTTGCGGGGAAGGACCCCCGGACACCGTCACCACAAAGGTGTCGTGGATGCGGCCGCGGCCGTACTCCCGCACGTCGCGGACCTGGCCGTGGCAGATGAATTGTTGAGCCGCGGCAAGGGCTTGTTTCAAGGCCGGCCTCAGGCACAGTACGCGGTATTCGGCTGGTTCACCGACTGCTGGCAGAGGGGATTCCGCAACCTGAGTAATTATAGGGCGGCTGGTTTAAGGAGTCAAAAATGCGGCCTCTCTCCGCTCCGGGGCTTCCCTCGGGTGGGCTTTCAACCTCCAGGAGCCCTCTACCCCCGGTGTTGACTGAGCCCGCTGTGGGCGCTGCCGGCTTTCTTTAAAGGAACAGAATTTTTCCCGTTAAGGCGTGGCCTACTGCCGGCCGGCGGACTTCTGGTGCTGGTCGTAGACGTAGCCACCGGCGGCTCCCACGCCACCCCCCACGATGGCCCCCACCGGGCCACCGATGAGGAGCCCGGTGCCGGCCCCCATGGCTCCGCCGCTCAGCATCCGCTGCTTGGTGTTGGACATGCCGCTGCAGCCGCTGGCCGCGGCCAGCAGCAGCAGGATGGACATCAAGGCTAGGCCCCTGATCATGCTCACCACCTCCTGATTTATGTTTGGGTCTGTTTTGCCGAAGGAAATGATGTATTACTTTTGGCAAAAACCATTCCAAAACTGCCTGGCAGACCTGGAGCCTCTTCCTTTTGACATCGACTCTTCCGGCTGGGAGCATGAATGTGGCTTGAGGGGGGCGCAGGCCTGTGCAGGGGCGGACTTTGCCGGGGGCGCGGCCACGGGTTGACCACGGGGACGGGTTCGGTTTATGGTTTTCAACCAATGACCCGTTGCCCTCGGGGGCCGGCATGCCCGCCTCGGCCTGCGGCACCCGACTCCGAAAGGCGCCCAAGGGAGAGATGATGGAGACCAAGATGAAGTTTCGGTTTTTGTTGATTTTAGGACTGATTTTGCTGGGAGCCGGGGCCCCGGCGGTAGCCTCCGGGGCCGAAAAAGCCGACTACAGCCAGCTTTGCCGGGAGCTGAAACAGTCCGGCTTCCGGACAGTGTATGAGGGTCTGGCCTATGGCGTGCCCTTCGTGGAGATTAAAGTCCCTCAGGGCTTTTCCGTCACTCGCTTCTGCCGGCGCATCCCCAGCTTCAACCGCGACTTTGAACGCTGCCGCAACAAAATCGCCTTTTTCAACGCCCTGCACCCCTCCTACGTCAAGACCCGCAGGCGGGAGCCCTTTTCCATAGAAGCCGACACCATCAAGGTGCCTTTGGACCTGTATAAAATGCCAGAAATTTTCCCCGCCTACGACCGTTCCCTGGCAGGCCAGAAGAAATATCTGCTGGTGGATATCGGCAAGGGCTTTCTGGCCTACTACGAGCATGGGGAGCTCCGGCGGGTCTACCCCATCTCTGCGGGGGCGCCGGGCCGACGGACGCCTCTGTTTGAGTTCAGAATCCTGGGCAAGTTCCAGAACCACTGGTCCACCATCTACGATACCTGGATGCCTTGGGCGCTGCTCCTCCGGAGTCCTTACTACATCCATGGCGGGGCTCTGCCCGGCAAAAACGACTCCGCCGGGTGCATCCGGCTGTTCACCCATGACGCCAAGGAGCTGTTCCAGTTGGTGGAGGTGGGCACTCCGGGGCGTATTGTCCGAACCGCCAAGCCGGACCGGGCTTATCCCGCCCCCTTTTGCCGCTAGCCGGGTCTATCTGGATTCCAGCCTGGAAGGCGGATAAATCACCTAGGCAATGCCCCCTGGGAAGAAAGCAAAGAGCCGCCCTGCGGCGGCAGTCCTGCCTCCCGTCCGCCTGGTCGGCCCCTTTCATCTCCCAGGTTGTCCCTCCCCCAAGACCACCCGGAGATACCGGAGATATAGGGGGTAGAGAAGGACTCCCCCTTCCCTACCCCAACCCCTCCACCGCCGTGGGCGCTTCCTCCCCGATGATGGCCATAAAGTCGTAGGATTTGCACTTGAAGGAAAACTGGCCGGGCATGACCTGAATTTTCTGGCAGAAATACGGATCGCCCTGCACATAGCCGATGAGGTCAAAATCCTCATGCCAGACTACGTACTCCCGCCAGCTTTGGGCCGGCACCACAATGATGCCCTGACTGTTTTCGGAGTAGAAGGAAACGTCGTGCTTGGTAAAGTTGCGGATCACCCCGGTGTAGGGAGGCTCCGTGGGCGCCGCGGCCCAGGCCAGGGTAACCATAGTCACCAGAAGCACCGCCGCCAAAACCATCCATTTGGTCTTTCTGTCCATAAGGTCGGACCTCCTCATGGCTTCGCCAAACAAGAAACATGCCATATGACGCAGCCGGGGATTTGTTAAGTTTAATCTTTAATATCAATTACATACTCTTGGATTAAATTCTGTTTGGTCCGGGCATAGAGGTATATTTCTTCTAAAATAATAATTTTTAGCCTTTTTAAAAAAATTATTCTTATCCTGTGATAACATCGCCAATTGTCTGGAATTATTGCTATTTTGGGTTGGAAGGGCTGTTCCGGAGGAGGCTGCCCCGGAAGGCGCTAGAGGCCGGGGCCGAACAGCACCTGGTGCAGATGCTGGTCCTTGAGAATGTCCGGCCCGGCTCCGGACAGGGTGATGCGTCCCTCCTCCATCAGATAGGCCAGGTCCGCCACCTGAAGGATGCGATGGGCGTATTGGCTGGCGATGAGCAGGGTGAGGCCCTGGGCCAGGAGGGTTTTGAAAGTGTCGCAGAAGCGCCGCACCAGTTTGGGACTCAGGCCCAAAAAAGGCTCATCCAGCAGCAGCAGCCGGGGCCCAGCCATGAGACCCCGGCCCAGGGCCACCAGGCGCTGCTGGCCGCCGCTCAGGACCCCGGCAGGAGTACGGCGCAGCTCTCTGAGCTCGGGAAAGACCTCAAATACCAGCTCCAGGCGGGCCTCCAGGTGGGCGCGGTGCACATAGGCCCCCACTTCCAGATTTTCCAGCACGCTCATTTCAGGGAACACGGGTGAGCCTTCCGGCACGTAGATAACGCCCCGCCTGACGATGTCCCAAGCGGGCAGGTTCTCCAGGGTCTCGCCGGCAAAGCGGATGCGGCCCTGCTCGGGTCTGATCAGACCGCTGATGACGTTCAGCAGGGTGGTTTTACCGGCCCCTTCCGGCCCCACCAGGGCGGCAATCTGGCGCTCATACACCTGGAGACGAATGTCGTGGAGAACCGGCAGGCGGTCATAGGACACTGCCAGGCCTTCCACCGCCAGGAGCGGAGGCGTATCCGCCTTCATGGCGCTGCCTCTGGCAGGGTTTTGGCTTCCCGGGTCCCCAGGTAGGCGGAGGCCACCTCGGGATGGCGAACCACCTCCCGGGGAGAACCGACGGTGATGATTTCCCCCTGGTCCAGGGCCGCCACCCGGTCCGAGACCTGCAGAGTGAGGTTCAGGTAGTGGTCGGTGACCAGCAGAGTGAGGCCCTGGTCCCGCAAAGCTGTCACCAGCTCCGCGGTCTGCTTCACCGCAGCCGGACTCAGGCCCGCGGCGATTTCATCCAGCAGGAGCAGGTGCGGCCGGGTGGCCAAGGCCCGGGCCACCTCCAGACGGCGCTTGTCTATGAGGTTGAGCTGGCCGGCGGGCACTTCCTCTTTGCCCTGCAAGCCCACCCGGGCCAGGAGTTCCCGGGCCTGAGCCTCGCTGTCGGGGGCGGCCGCCTGCCTTTTGCCGAACCAGCAGCCGATGAGCACGTTTTCCAGCCCGGTCATCTCCGGAAAGGGCGCCGGAAGCTGCAAAGCCCGGGCGATGCCGGCGTGGCAGATGCGGGGCGGCGGCCAGTGAGTGATGTCCTGACCGTGAAACAGGACTTGGCCCTCATCGGCCCGCACCAGTCCGGTGATGATGTTGAACAGGGTGGTCTTGCCCGCGCCGTTGGGCCCGATCAGGCCGAAGATTTCGCCTTCCCGCACCACCAGACTGACGTCGGCCAGGACCCGCCGCTCCTGAAAGGACTTGCTGATATGTCTCAGTTCCAGGCAATTTGACGCAGCTTTCGCAGCCACGGGGCCACCCCCTGGGGACAGAACAGGATGGTCAGGACGATGACCAGCCCGTATAGCGCCGCATGTCCGGTGGGGAACTGCGGCTGCAGCAGGAGCTGGTCCAGAGGATACAGGATCAGGGCCCCCAGAATGGGGCCCCACGTCAGGAAACGCCCTCCGAAAATGCTCAATACCAGGGGCAGGGCGGAAATGTGCAGACTGAATACCAGCGCCGGTTCGATAAGACCCAGCAGATGGGCATACAGGGCCCCGCACAGGCCGGTCAGATAAGAGCTTAAGAGCAGGGCCTGGAGGCGGTGCCGGAACACCTCCACCCCCAGCATGGCCGCCGCGGTTTCGTTCTCCCGCATGGCCCGGAGGGCCCAGCCCCACCGGGAGACCAGACTGTAGCGGTGCACCAGGCCCGCCAGGGCCAAAAACAGCAGGAGCAGGTAGTATTGCGCCTTGAGGCTCGTCCCGAAGGCCAACTCCAGGCCGCCCAGGCGCAGGTCAGGCAAGGGGGCAATCCCCACCACCCCCAGGGAGCCGAAGGTAAAGGAGCTCCAGTTGTCAATAATCACCTTGGGGATTTCCACAGAGGCCAGGGTGGCCAGCCCCAGGTACACCCCCCGCAGGTTCTTGAACAGCAGACCCCAGAGAACGCCGTAAGCTGCCCCGGCCACGGCGCCCAGGGGAACGGTGACGGCCGGCGACCATTGCAGATAGCAGCTCATCAGGGCGGAGCCGTAGGCGCCCAGGCCGAAAAACGCCGCGTGGCCCAAAGAAATGGCGCCGCTCAAGGCATAGATGTTCCAGGCCACGGCCAGGACCCCATAGAAGCAGGCCATGCCGAAGACCTGGAAATAGAGGTCCGCCTCGGCCCACACCAGGGGCCAGAGGGCCAGAACCAGCGCCGCCGCCAGGGGCAGTACCAGAGATAAGCGGAACCGGAACATGTTTTCACTCTCGGGCCCGGGACGACCAAGGTTCCCCCTGGGAGGGAGCCGCCTCCCCTACCCTGCTGCTGCTCAACTCTCCTCCAGAACAAGCTCCCTGCCAGGCATCTTGGTAACCGCCGACTCCCTGGAATTTCAGCCCTTCAACAGAATCCCCTGGGGCTTGAGAATCAACAGGCTGAGGAGGACCACGGCGCTGACCAGCTCCCGCCAACCGGTGCCCAGGACAAAGGCTGCCAGGGATTCGGCCACGCCCAGAAGCCATCCCCCCGCCAGAATGCCCCGGGTGCGCCCCACCCCGGCGAAAATGGTGATGACAATGGCGATGAGGGTGGGTTCCAGGCCCGCCGCAGGGTGCAGATACATGCTCAGGGCATAAAGGGGCCCGGCCAGCCCGATGAGCATGCCCCCGAAAAGGAAGGCCGTCCGCCTCATGGCGGTCACGTTGATGCCGGCCAACAAGGCCGCCTGCCGGTCCTGAATGGCGGCCCGCAAAGCTTTCCCCAGAAAGGTACCGTACAGCAGCCAGTGGACCCCGCCGGTGGCCGCCAGGGACAGGGAAAGCACCCAAAGCTGGCCGGCGGTCAGGGAGATAGGCGTACCGGGCACCTGAAATATCCGGGACCCGCCCAAATGAATCAGGCGATAATCCGCGGAGAAGGCAAACAACATGGCGTTTTGAAGAAACAAAGCCAACCCGAAGGTGACCACCAGGGAGTTGAGTTCAAAGGGGGCCTTGAGCCGCTGCAGCAGCAGATGCAGCAGCAGCGCGACCCCGGGCATGACCGCCAGACACACAGGGATGCTCAGATACGGCGATACCTGGCCGTACTTCCACAGGACATAAGCCAGATAACCGCTTAAGATGATCAGCTCCCCGTGGGCCAGGTTGAAGGCATGGGTGACGCCGAAAATCAGGGAAAAGCCCAGGGCGATGAGGGCGTAAAACGACCCCAGGTAGAAGCCGGAAACTATAATCTGCGCGTATAGCCACATTTGCCGCAGGTTTGGCGCGCTCTGAGACAGAGTCGGTAAATTGTCTTTAATGAAAATTTAAAAAATTTATCAATTAATTTGATTTCCTCGCGAGGATGAGGGTCGGATGATAGGGGCCATTCTTGATTTTCGGTCCCCAAGAGCCGACATGGTGCTGGTGCCGGTACACTTGCCGCTCTTGGCAGGCCCAGCTCCCCCTGGCAGCGGCCCTGCGAGTTAAAATTTCAGAATTTCAGAGGATACCGCAGCTTTCCTGTGGCCCGCTCCGGCGGATAGACCACTACCATTTTCCTCTGCTGAACCTGCACCACCACCTGACGGTAATGAAGCGGATCACCGTGGGCGTCAAACCTGAGGCGCTCCATGGGCAGGAGCAGGTCCAGGCGGGCCAGTTCCCGGCGGATGGCCTCCCCGCTCAGCGGCTTTCCGGCCTTTAGCACCCGCTCCAGGGCGGCCAGCAGGGCCCGGGCCGAAGTATAGCCGTGCATGGTGGTGGTGTTGGGCTCTTCCCCGAACCTCTGGCGGAAGCCCTGCACAAAGGCCTGGGAGGCCGCTTCGGTGCCTGGCAGGGTCACCCCCGGATTCCAGGCGCACAGACCCAGAAGCCCCTCGCTGGCCGGCCCCATCTCCCGGATAAAGCTGGGATAGGCCACCCCCCAGGGGGCGATAAAGGCCCGGATACCCGCCCCCTGCTCCCGCATCTGGCGCACCAGGAGCATATTGTCCGCATAAAAGCCGCCGGACACCAGGACCTCCACCCGGGCCTGCCTGAGTTTGAGGAGAAACACGGAGAAGTCCCGGACGCCGGGGCGGAATTTCTCCCTCAAGGGGATGGCCACTCCGGCTCGCCGCAAACGCCCTGCCACCTGCTGGGCAAACTCCGTGGACCCCGGGGTGGCCATGTAAAGCAGAGCCGCCCGCTTGGCCTTAAGGGCCTCTAAAATGAACCGGCAAAGAGGCTCCACGATGCCGTCAAGTTTGGAGACCCGGAAAAAATAGGGATTTTTCCAGCGGCGGGTCAAGGCACTCTGGAGACTGGCAGAAGCCACATAAGGCACCCGATGCCGGGCCGCCACCTGACTTATGGGACCCACCAGGGAATCCACGTAGCCCCCCAACAGGCCCACCACCCTTTCCCGGTAAATCAGCTCCTGGGCCTGGTTCACCGCCACTTCGGGACTGCTGCGGTCATCCCGGCTTAGAAGCTCCACCCGGCGCCCGGCCAGTCCTCCCCGGGCGTTCACCTCCTCCACCGCATAAAGGATGCCCTGGTGGATCTCCCAGCCGTGCTTGGCCAGGAAGCCGGACAAGGGGTTGATCTCCCCGAGCTTGACGGGCTCGCCGGCCTGAAGGGGGCAAAGGAAGCCTCCCAGCGCCGTAAAAACCGCCAGAAGAGCCGGAAGGATAAGCCGCCGCAGATTCACGGGAGCACTCTGTTGAGACTGCTTCAAACCTTGGTGGTCGGTACCGGCCGGTTCCCGAACGCG
>JAFDHU010000082.1 GCA_019308625.1 Deltaproteobacteria bacterium | reverse complement strand
ACCTCTGCACCGGGCCCGGCGCCTGGAGGTGGCCCTCAATACTCCGGCCCGCATCTATTACAAGAACGAATCTGTTAGCCCGACCGGCAGCCACAAGCCCAATACCGCGGTGGCCCAGGCCTATTACAATCGGGCCGAGGGCATCCGGCGCTTGGCCACGGAGACCGGCGCTGGCCAGTGGGGCAGCGCCCTGGCCTTGGCCTGCAATTTTTTTGGGCTGGAGTGCACCGTTTATATGGTCAAGGTAAGCTACTACCAGAAGCCCTACCGGCGATCCCTCATGCAGGTGTGGGGGGCCCGGGTGCATCCCTCCCCCACTGACCTGACCCAGGCCGGCCGCCAAGTCCTGGCTCGGAACCCGAAGACCTCCGGCAGTCTGGGCATCGCCATCTCCGAAGCGGTGGAGGATGCCGCCACCCATGAGGACACCAACTACTCCCTGGGCAGCGTGCTCAACCACGTGCTCCTGCACCAGACGGTGGTGGGTCTGGAGACCCAAAAGCAGTTGGCCCTGGCCGGGGAGAAACCGGACATCCTCATCGGCTGCGTGGGCGGAGGCAGTAATTTCGCGGGGTTTGCCTTTCCCTTTGTGCCGGACAAGCTGAAGGGACGAGACCTAAGGTTCATTGCGGTGGAGCCTACGGCCTGCCCCACCCTGACCAAAGGCGCCTACGCTTACGACTTCGGTGACACCGCCGGGCTCACCCCCCTGATTCTGATGTACACCCTGGGGCATTCCTTTGTGCCCCCGGGCATTCATGCCGGTGGCCTGCGCTATCACGGCGACGCTCCTTTGCTTTGCGCCCTTATACACGCCAAAATTATGGAAGCCCGGGCCTATGCCCAGAATCCGGTGTTTGACGCCGCCCGCCTCTTCGCCCAGACTGAAGGCATCATTCCGGCCCCCGAAACGGCCCACGCCATCAAGGCTGCAGTGGATGAGGCCATCCGCTGCCGGGAAACGGGGGAGGAGAAATGCATTGTGTTCAACTTCTCCGGCCACGGCAACTTTGATCTGGCAGCCTATGACGCCTATCTGGAAGGGCAACTGGAGGACCTGGAATATCCGGAGGAGGTCCTGCGCCAAGCCCTGGAGCAACTTCCCAAGGTTCCGGGGGGATAGTTCTCATGCCGGTCGGGAAACCCTAAAGATAAACCATAGCAAATCGCAGGCAATACCACAGCCTTGCTACGTAACAGTCAGCCTTTGGGGCTCAGATAAAAACCGGGGCTCTGAAAGTAAAGCCGGCGAGTTTATCCTCTACAGGAGGGTCAGAAAGGTACCTTGGCGCCGCTGCTCCCAGGCCCGCTGAATCACCCTGGCGGTATACTCCGGCAGGCCCGCATCTTCCAGCTCTACAGCAGTCACAAACCGGGCAGCATCAATGTCGGAGCTAGGCTGCAGTTCTCCGGTCACATATTCACAAGCAAAGTCAATGAGAACGTAATGATAGGGGATCCGGCCGTCGGGGTCCCGGTAAATGCGATCCAGTACCGCGGTGATGCCCAGGATGGCCACGCTCAGGCCGGTTTCCTCCCGGACTTCCCGCAAAAGGGCCGCCTCCAGGGATTCGCCTACCTCCACCAGGCCGCCGGGCAGGCTCCAGACGCCTTTGGCCGGTTCCTGCCCCCGCCGCACCAAGAGGACCTCTTCGCCCCGGAAAATCACCGCCCCCACCCCCACCAGGGGCTGTCCGGGATAATGACGTTTAATGGGCTTCTCCATTTAATTTGAGGCCACTGCAAGAACCCGAGGCAAAGCCGGGGACCGCAGGCACCTCTGCCCCTTTCTTTTAAATTTCCACTCTAAGAGACCGCTTCACCCGGATGGCCGCGGCGCCGCCTACCGGGCAGACGTATTCGCAGTGGCCGCAGCCGATGCAGCGCTCCGGATGCACCACCGGCAGCTTCACCGGCATTTTATCCCCCCGGGTGTTGAGTACTTCCGCCACATTAAAGGTGATGGCCTTGGGAGCCACCGGACAGTGCTCCTCGCACACCAGGCAGTCAGTGCCTTCGCTATAAGGGATGCAGCGGCTGCGGTCGATGGTGGCGGTGCCCAGGACCACGGTCTGTTTTTCTGCCAGACTAAGCCGGGGGATGGCCCCCGTAGGGCAGACCTGGCCGCACAGGGTGCAGGAATAGTCGCAGTAGCCCATGCGGGGCACCAGCCGGGGGGTATAGAGCCCCTCCAGGCCGGCCTCCCACAGTACCGGCTGCAGAGCGTTGGTAAGACAGACCTTCAGGCACTGGCCGCAGCGGATGCAGCGGGACAGCAGCTCCGCTTCATCTTGGGCCCCTGGAGGCCGGATGAGATACTCCTCGGGCCGCCGGGCCAGGGACCCCAGACGCACCAGGGGAACCAACGCCACGCCGGCGACCAGAGAGGTCACCACCTGCCGCCGGCCTAAATCCAGAGGCGCCCGTCCCGCCTTGGCCCGGAAGGTAAAGCTTACCCTCCCCTGCTCGCACTCAGCCAGGCAGCGGAGACAAAGCTGGCATTCCGAGGTGTTATGTTTGGCTTGAGGGTGGGGGCCAGGGAGCCCAGCCTCCTGCCCTCCCTCTACACCTTTCTCTCCATCCCCTGCCGGGCTGGGGGGAGAGGGGGCGGGGGCCGCAGGCCTCAGGCCCCCCTCCCCGAAAGCCGCCATCTTGCACAACTCCGCGCAATCGCCGCAATCAGGACACAGGGCATAGGGGCTCCGCCTCAGGAGGGAGAACCGGGCCATGAGGCCGTAGAGGGCCCCCAAAGGACACAGGGCCCGGCACCAGAACCGCTGGTCCACCCGTTCTGCCGCCACTATCAGGGCAAACAGCACAAAGGTGAAAACAGGCAACAGATAGACCAGCACACGGAAAGGCAGCACCGTGGCCTTGATAAACCGGTACATGGGCTCGCTGAGGTAGGTTATGGGTGGGCCCAGTCGGTAGAGGACCAGGCCAGCCTTCTCCACCCCGTAGCCGAAGGCCGGATAAAAGACGATGGCCAGGGTACGGTACAGCAGGGAGAGGGGATCCAACAGACCTACCAGGTTCAGGGAAAAAGGCGCCGCGGCCAGGAGACCGAAGAGAATATAGTATTTGGCCCGGCGCCAGCGCGCCGCCACGCCCCTATCCGGCCGGGAGGCAAACAGCAGCCGGCGGCAGCCGTCCAGGGCGGTTCCCAGGGGACACACCCAGCCGCAGAAAAAACGGCCCAGAATAAAGGTTAAAGCCACAAACACCAAGGCCCACCACAGACCGGCCACCACAGGGCTCCGGGTCAGCAGATGGGCCGCCAGAATCAGAGGATCAAAACGAAAAAACAGATCCACCGGCCAGGCCAGAAAATCCTGGCCGTGGTATTCGGCCTTCAGAAAAAGCCAAACAAACAGCAGAAAAAAGAAAATCTGGGTGCCCCGGCGCAGCCGCACCCAGGTTGCAGACGATATGGAAAAACCCGCTGCCGCCATAACACGCCAATAAGGCGAAATCAGGGCCCCAGCCCCGATTTCGGCAAATATACTTGCGGGGTTGGGGGAGAGGGTGAGGGAGAGGGGGCAGGGGTCTGCAACCCCTGCCCCCTCTCCCTTGGACCACTTTCCACCGCCCCCTCAACGAGGGGTAGGAGAGTTGTCGTGTTTTAGAGGAATTTGATTTTTTTCAGGTCCATTTCCCCCCGGTTTAATTCATAGGCCTTAGTGATGTAACCAATGTCCCCGGGCTGGAGGCCGAAGAGAGTGGCCCCGAAGGCATCCAGGGCCACCGGATCGGGGCCAGCCAGCACCAGGTTTCTCACCTCCACGTCCTCCAGGCGGCCGCCGGAGGGGCCGTTCCGGAGCAGGATGCGGGTGCAGTCCAAGATGTGCAGGTCCGGCCTGAGCACCAGATTCATGTCGGCGATGTTCTGGTGCAGCCCCACGTGGCAGCGGCCCCGCCAGCCGCCGATGGCCCCCATCATGTTCTTCAGGCACATGGTCAGCCGGGCCTCGCTGTGGTGCTTGGCCACCGGGATGTTGATAAATCGGTCGGCCTCCAGGATGTCCTTGTAGTAGTACCATTTTTTCAGGGATCTGGCCCTTTCAGTCCTGACCTCCACAAAGCGCCGCTCATCCACGAACTCCACCTTGACCCGAGGGTCCTTGATGGCCTCCACCGTGGGTTTGATGCCGCTGCTGATATAGGACTTGCGGGGGTCATCACAGGTATGGTCCAGGACCTTGACCTCTTTGGCGCCGGCCTCCAGGCACAGCTCCACCACCTGCCGCACCACGACGGGATGGGCGTTGGCGCCCAGCTCCGGGGTCCGGTCCCAGGCTATGTTGGGTTTGACCACCACGGTTTCGCCCGGATGCACGAACTTCTTCATGCCTCCCAGTTTCTGGACGACTTCCCCGGTGATTTGGGCCCAGTTGCTCCCCTGGGCTTGGGCAATAAGGGCCTGGGGCTTGTCTATGGGGGCCATGGCCCACAGTTCCTCGGGCATCACCAGCCAGCGGCCGGCCCCGGCGGCCAAACCCAGGGCTGCCACTTTCTTCAAAAACTCCCTTCGGTCCATGCCTCCTCCCCAACCACCGTCGGCATGAGGCGGTCCAGCCCCTCCGGGCTGGCCGCCCCCCGCCGACGGGTGGCGGTTGTCTGTCTGTTATTTTGACTAGGCGGCCCTCCCTTTTGCAAGTTTTTCTTGACAAAGTCCTGAATTTGCCGTATTGACTTACCAGTCATTTTTCTGACTTAAAAGTCATTAAAGATGGCCTTCAAGCCCAAGCCCACCAAAAAGGAAGTGGTGACGGCCTTCCGCACCCGGGAAATTCTGGCCGCCGCCCGGGAAGTGATGGAGTGCCGGGGGGTGGAGTCCGCCACCATGGACGAAATCGCCCATGCCGCGGGCATCGCCAAAGGCACCATCTATCTTTATTTCCAGAGCAAAGAAGACCTGCTCCACGCTTTGATGTCCCAGGTGGGGGAAAACCTCCTCCGGAACCTGGAAGACATTGCGGCCGCGCCCTTGCCCCCGCCGGAGAAACTGGTGCGGGTGCTTACCCTGCTTCTGGAGTATCTGGAGCGGGAGCAGGTCCTGTTTCCCATTTACCTGCGGGATTTCTACCGCTGGCTGCAACGCCGCGGCCGGGGACGCTTCGGCTACATCCAGGAACTGGAGGAGCGCATCCTGGGCCTCATTTCTCGCTGCTTTGCCGAAGGCATTGAACAGGGGCAGTTCATTCCGGCGGATCCCCGGCTGCTCACCTACATGCTTCGAGGCTTGGTCCGGGCGGTGGGATTCTATCACCTGTCGCAAGGTCGGAAGAAGGCCATCAAAGAAGCCTTGCCCCTGCTTATCCGGTTTGCCCTGACGGGATTCACCCGTAAACCCCAAGAGTATGAGGGGCGTTCCTGATGAAGATCGCAAAGCTGAAAGTTGTCGCAATCATGGTTTTGTTCCTCTGGGGGTCGGTCTGGGACATGGCCGGGGCCGCCAAGGCACCCCGGAAAATCAATCTGAAGGAGGCCCTGCGCTTGGCCTGGAAGGCCAACCCAGCCCTGCGTATCAGCCGGGTGGAGGAGCTCATCGCCGGGGAGGAGGTGGTTCGGGCCAAGTCCGGGTATCTGCCCCATATCCGGGCTGAGGTCAGCCATACCATTTATGATGACCCTATCAAGGTAAAGATCAGGGGCCTGCAGACGCCCATCGGTCCCGCTCCCCGGGTCACCGCCGCCTTTCCCATGACCAACCGCAATTTTTGGGGCTCCCGCCTGGCGGTGGAGCAAACCATCTTTGATCTGGCCACCATCTCCCGATATCAGGCCGCGGTGCTGGGAAAGTCTGCCACCCGCCTGGACACCGCCCAAGTCCGGGACAACATTTTTCTCCGGGTCTGTCAGGGATATTTCCAGGTGCTCCGGGCCCAGAAGCTGGTCATCGTGGCCGAGCAGGAGGTGAGGCAACTCAAGGAGCACCTGCGGGATGCCCGCAACCTTTATGAGTTCGGGGTGACCACCTACAATGACGTGCTCCAGGCCGAGGTGGCCCTGGCCGACGCCGAGCAGCGCCTAGTGACTGCCAAAAACGATGTCATCAACCTCAAGGCCGCCCTCAACAAGCTCATGGGCCTGCCCGTGCCCACGGACATCCTCCTGGAGGAGGAAAATCAACTGGTGGCTCCGGCCCTGGACCTGGAGGAAGCCGCAGAAACGGCCCTGAAGCGGCGGAGCGACCTCAAGGCCACCGAAAAGCGCATAGAACAGGGCAAAAAGCTCGTCAACCAGGCCAAGGCCGGTTATCTGCCCCGGGTGTTTGTCCAGGCCGGCCACACCTTCCAGCAGAATGACTCCTGGGTTCACGACCACCAATATTACGCCATCTTCGGTCTGCAATGGAGCCTGTTTTCCGGGTTTGACACCCGGGCCCAGGTGAGGCAGGCCCGCCAGCGCCTGGAGCAGCTTCACCTCAAAAAGCAGGATCTGGCCGAGCAAATCCGGCTGGAGGTACAGAATGCCTATCTGGGCCTGAAGGAAACCGCGGAGCGCATCCGGGTGACGAAAAAGGCCGTGGCCCAGGGCGAGGAAAACCTCCGGCTCAACCAGGAACGCTACCGGGAGCAGGTGGGCACGGCCACCGAGGTGATTGACGCCCAGACCTTGCTCACCAAAGCC
>JAFDHU010000081.1 GCA_019308625.1 Deltaproteobacteria bacterium | reverse complement strand
GGTCTGAAAGGTCTCCGACAGCTCGTACAACCTGGCCCTGGGGTGCTCCGCGGCCAAGCGATAAAATTTCTTCCCCTGCTCCTGGTAATCGGCCGGGCCCCACCGCAGGTGGCCGGCAAACTGGGGCCGCATCTCCCCGGACAGGGGATAGCGGTGGGACAACTCCACAAACTCCGGAAACACCCCCAGGACGAAAAGACAGATATCGGCAATTCTCTTGTAAAATCCCAGCCGTTGTTCCTCGTCCGTCTGCTCACACAGGCCCAGGAGACTGGCCAGGTCCAGATCGCTGAACCGGAACTTTCTCCAGATACCGGACCTACGGCGATAAACCAGGGTATAGCTCTCCACCCGGGTAAAGGAGGCCAGCAGGTCGGCCAGATAAAATAGAATGTTGTCGTGGCTCAGAAATTCCACCACCCGGTCGGCGTCAAACACTGCCACCTTGTCCATCCCGGCTCTCTCCAGGGTATAGCTGACGCCCTCCAGATCCCGGCGGGCCAGGCGCAGGAGAATCTCAAAATAAAGGTGCGGGGAAATTCTTACAAAAACATCCTTCTCCCTGGTGACCAGCCGGGCTACGCCCTCATGTTCCAGGAACGCGGCACGAAAATCGGAATCGGTCTCCAGAAGCTGCTTCAGGCTGTGGCGGTCTTTCAGCTCCGGGGTGGCCGCCTGGGCCAGAAAATCAATATCGGCTGAGGTCAAAGAAAAATAAGGGGAACTCATGCCTGCGGTCGCACCTCCTCCGCTGGCTTTCCTTGGCCGACAATCTTGTCAGCCCGAGCAACAAACGGGGCCTTCCCCCCATTCCGCTGTGAACACTTTTATTATATCAAGGCGGTGCGGCAAGGGGTCTGGGGGCGGATAAGACTTCGGTTCCCAGGGCGGTGGGGTAAGATTCGCCAGCCGCGTCGGCCTCGGGTTTTCGGCCCCAGCGCTCAGGGTCCGGCAGTAGGGGGCTCCGCCAGCCTCTTAATCAGGAACAGGATAATGTCAGCAGCCAAATCCGGGTAATGCCGGGCCAGAAAGCGGGAGCACTCCACCTGCACGGCAGTGTGCAGACCGGCTTGGCGCAGGCGGCGGGAAAGATTAAGGAGCCGGGCAGTCTTCCGCCCGGAGAAAATGCCGTTTAAGGTGATGAGCTCCTGGGGCGGCAGGTGCCAGAAGCCCTCCAGGCCTCGCCGCAGGCCCGCGGCGGTGCGGGTATCACCCCGATAGCCGCAAACCTCCAGAACCTTATTGATGCTCTTCAATTCAAAGGCGGCTGCAGTGGAAATTCCGGCCAGGTGCCGGGGATCCAGCGTGCCGAATTTGCTCTCAAACCACTCCACCCGGGCCAGGGTGTAGGGCACGATATGACGGCGGTAGGCCGGGAGCAAAGCACCAATGGCCCCGGCAAAACGGCGGCGCAGGTCCTCCATCACAGCAGGCAGACCGGCATTCTGGGGGAGTCCGAAATCCCCGATGTCCAGGAGGCTGCCGAAATAGTCGGTGCTGTGGAGAGAGATGAGAAGTCGGCGGGCCGGCACAAACTCCGGTTTCAGGCAGCGGATGCCCACCCGGCCGGTCCAGGCGTCAATCTCGGATTGGGGAAAGGGATGATAGATGTCGGGAGGCCGGCGGACCTCCCCGGAGTGGGGCGCGGCAATGACCACCTGGGCGGAGGAATCAAAGAGGTGTGAATAAAAACTTTCATAGACCCGGCACTTGGCCTGGTATTCCTCCGGCTCCCGGGCGGCGAAGGCCAGATTGGCGGTGAACTCCCGGAAGCGCAGGGCCCGGGGCAGGCAGCAGGCATAATTGTAGGCGTTTACCTGAATTACCTCCCCATCCCAGCGGCAGGTGAAGCCGGAGGGTCCCTGAAAGGGGGGCAAGGCCCGATGGAAGTCAATGCCAAAGCGCCCCCGGGACAAGTCCTCATCGTCCGGCAGACGGGAACACTTTCCCAGGAGCAGCCGCTGGCCTTCGCCTTCAAAGACGTCAAAGTTGGGATCTGCAACCACCCGGCTGGCCCGGCTGTCCTGGGAGGCCGGCCCCAGGTAGGCGCCTGATCTGCTTTCCTTAATCACAATCATGTAACGCGGCGGTGAGTTTGTCTTACCAGTCGGTAGCGGCCCAACCTGCCTCTGACCCAATTATAAATTATCACAATCTGCCCCTCGCTGCATGGCTCCCTGGCCAGGGCCAGCCACAAAAAAGGGCTCTGCCAGGGTCATCCGGAGGGCCGCAAAGGGCCGGCCCGCTTTTCAAGCCTCACACCGGCTTTCAGCGGGCCCTAAAGTAGCCCTGATACCCTCCCCTTGTCAGGTCAATCATGTGGGGACCTTTTTTGCCGGCGGGCGTGGAGCGTCGGGCTTGACTCACCGGGCGTCTGCGGGCGACCCCTTTCCTGGCGCCCGATCGTCGGCGCGGTCACCTCCGCCGGGAAACCCGCTTTTTGGCCGGGGCCACCCGGATGATGGATGTGCCGGCATCAGACCGGCCCGGCTCCGGAGATGCCGCGGTGCCGGCCGGCGGCACCAAAAAACATGCCAGGAACAGAGAAACCACCAGTGATTCTTTTATCAAACCTATCCCCTTTGTCTTCCGATGAGCCGCTGCGGTTTTGACAAATTTTTCGGGAAAAAGCGGCAGAAGCTTTACTGCAACAAGGATGCCACACCCTCCGGCCCCGGAGCCCTCAGTATGCTTGACAAGGGACCCGGTGTCTGATTGAATGGGTAAAATATCAGTTATTTCCAAAGGTTTGCCCGGGGTGGCAAACTGCCTGAGACAGGCCCTTCCCGGGTCTCCCAATAACTGCAATATGCGGCTTGACCGGGCCATTCATAACCCCGAAGCGAATCAGGAGCAACTTCTTTTTGCCACACGGAAAGGTTGAAGCAAGCCAGGCTCCAAGGAGGTGCATATGCGCGTACGTCCACGGATGCTGCCCCCGGGATGGTATCCCGGCACCAAGAGCGGCTGTGAGTCGGAAATCGCCAAATTCATCCAGGGAGTGAAGCCCCTGCCCGCCGGCACCAAGGTATACGGCGGTATGGTGCCCCACGCCGGCTGGTACTTCTCCGGCAAGCTGGCGGCCCGGGTGTTTTATCTCAACGCCCAGGCGGCCCACCCCGAGGTGGTGTGTATCTTCGGCGGCCACCTGGGCGGCGCCTCCCCCCCTCTTCTAGTTATTGAAGACGCCTGGGAGACCCCCTACGGCAACATACCTCTGGCCACGGAGTTCTACGCCCCCTTGAGGGCCAAAATGACCTTCAAGGAAGAATACCCCGGAGACAACACCATTGAGGTGAACCTCCCCTTTGTGGCCCACTTCTTCCCCAAGGCCAAAGTTCTGGGCATCCGGGCCCCCCAGTCGGCCCGAGCCCTGGAGCTGGGCGAGACCGTGGCCGCAGTGGCCCGGGAGCTGCACAAGTCCATCCTGTTCTTCGGCTCCGCCGACCTCACCCACTATGGCCCCAACTACGGCTGGGCCCCCAAAGGCTTCGGCCCCGAGGCGGTGAAGTGGGTCAAGGAGGTGAACGACAAGCGCTTTTTGGACCATGTTCTGAAATTGGAGGCCCTGGAGGCGGTCAAGGCGGCCAACGAAGACCAGAGTTCCTGCTCCGGCGGCGCGGCGGCTGCGGCCATCGCTGCGGCCAAGAAAATGGGGGCCACCCGGGCCATCCTGGTGGACTATTACACCAGCTACGACATCATGCCAGGCGACTCCTTTGTGGGCTACGGCGGTGTCGTCTGGGCCAGCTAAAGTTCAAAAAAAATCCAGCAGGCTCCCCGGCAGAGAAAATATCCGGCCCGCAAGGGAGATCTTTAAAGAAAACAAAAGGCGGGTGGGGCCAAGATTTTGGCCCCACCCGCCTTGATTTTCCTCTTTATGGGGTTGGGGGAGGGAGCAGGGGGTTGCCCCCTGGCCCCCTCCCTCACCGATCAGCACTCCCTAACCTATTAGTACATGCCGCCCGGAGGCATGGCCGGTTGAGGCTCCTCCTTCTTGGGCTTCTCGGCCACCATGGCCTCGGTTGTGATCAAGAGAGATGCCACCGACGCAGCGTTCTGGATGGCATAGCGCACCACCTTGGTGGGGTCAATGACCCCGGCGGCCATCAGATCCTCGTATTCGCCGGTCTCGGCGTTGAAGCCGTAGGAGCCCTTCTGCTGTTTGACGTGCTCGGCCACCACCGAGCCCTCATAGCCGGCGTTGTTGGCGATCTGCCGAATGGGCTCCTCCAGGGCCCGCCTGATAATGTTGACGCCCAACTGCTCGTCGTGGAGCTCCAGCTTCAGCTCCTCCAGGGCCGGGATGCAGCGCAGCAGGGCCACGCCGCCGCCGGGTACGATGCCTTCTTCCGCCGCGGCCCGGGTGGCGTTCAGGGCGTCCTCCACCCTGGCCTTCTTTTCCTTCATCTCGGTTTCGGTGGCTGCACCGACCCGGATGACCGCCACACCGCCGATGATCTTGGCCAGCCGCTCCTGGAGCTTCTCCCGGTCATAGTCGCTGGTGGTCTCCTCAATCTGGGCCCGGATTTGCTTCACCCGGCCTTCAATGGCCGAACGTTCGCCAGCGCCGTCAATGATGGTGGTGTTGTCCCGGTCAATGTTGACCTTGCGGCAGGTGCCCAGTTCCTTCAAGGTAACGTTTTCCAGCTTCCAGCCCATGTCCTCGGAGATGACTTGGGCGCCGGTGAGAATGGCGATGTCCTCCAGCATGGCCTTCCGCCGGTCGCCGAAGCCGGGGGCCTTGACCGCGGCCACCTGCAGGGTCCCTCTCAACTTGTTGACCACCAGGGTGGCCAGGGCTTCGCCTTCCACATCCTCGGCAATAATCAGCAGGGGCTTGCCGGCCCGGGCCACGCTCTCCAGGAGGGGCAGGAGGTCCTTCATGGCGCTGATTTTCTTCTCGTGCACCAGGATGTAGGGATCCTCCAG
Organism: Deltaproteobacteria bacterium; assembly: GCA_019308625.1. Classification (GTDB taxonomy): domain Bacteria; phylum Desulfobacterota; class Desulfobaccia; order Desulfobaccales; family 0-14-0-80-60-11; genus DTHB01. Next base: position 4,086 of record JAFDHU010000081.1, on the reverse strand, counting down.
GTTGACCTCCATCTTTTCGGGGTTGGTGACAAAGTAGGGGGAGATATAGCCCCGGTCAAACTGCATGCCCTCCACCACGTCCAGGGTGGTCTCCATGCCCTTGGCTTCCTCCACCGTGATGACCCCCTCCTTGCCCACCTTGCTCATGGCATCAGCAATAATGTTGCCGATGGAGGGATCGTTGTTGGCGGAGATGGTGCCCACCTGGGCGATTTCCTTGAAGTCCTTGGAGGGCTTGGAGATTTTCTTGAGCTCCTCCACCACCTTGTCCACCGCCTTGTCAATACCCCGCTTCAGGGCCATGGGATTGGTGCCGGCGGCCACCAGGCGGGCGCCTTCCTGGTAGATGGACTGGGCCAGGATAGTGGCCGTGGTGGTGCCGTCGCCGGCCACATCCGAGGTCTTGGAGGCCACTTCCCGGACCATCTGGGCGCCCATGTTTTCAAATTTGTCTTCCAATTCAATTTCCTTGGCGACCGTGACCCCGTCCTTGGTGATGGCCGGAGAACCGAAGGTCTTCTCCAAAATGACGTTGCGGCCTTTGGGGCCCAGAGTAACCTTGACGGCATCCGCCAAGGTGTTCACTCCCTTGAGGATGGCTTCTCGGGCCTTGATATCATACTTGATCTCTTTGGCGGCCATACTGTTTCATTCCTCCTTTGTCAGTAAAATTCGGAAAATACGGAATTCAGGCGGGTGATAAGGATCTGGTGGAAATCATTCTTCCACAATGGCCAGGATATCGTCTTCCCGCATCATCAGATATTCTTCGCCTTCAATCTTGATTTCGCTGCCGGCATACTTGCTGAAGAGCACCCGGTCACCCTCTTTGACGTGCATGGGCATGCGGTTGCCGGAGTCGCTCATCTTGCCGGGACCCACCGCCATAACCCGGCCCTCAATGGGCTTTTCCTTGGCAGTGTCGGGAATGTAAATGCCTCCTTTGGTCTTGGTCATCTCTTCAATCCGCTTCACCAGCACGCGATCGTTTAACGGTTTGACCTTCATAGAAAACAACCTCCTCAACAGGAAAGATAAGTACAAAGAGGTATTAGCACTCTTTCTGAGAGAGTGCTAACAGATAAATATACATTCATCGGGAAAAATCAAGAGGTGGGTCTAAATTTTTTTGCCGAGTAGGGGTGCGCTTCTTGTCGGCAGACAGCCCCAACCCGCAAAAAGCCCCCGGCCTCCCACCGGGAGGAGCCGAGGGCCGAATCTGGCCATTACCCCCGATTTCCCGCTACCGCGCCTTGGAAATCAGGATGGTTTTGAACCGCTTGCGCTTGGACTGGCTCTTGGCCTTGGCCTTGGCGCTTTTGCTCGAGCGCCGGCGAGCCAGACGGTCCGGGTGGCTTTTTTCCTGGAGGCTCTCTTTACCCCGGATTTGCTGCTCTTGGGGGTGCCCCAAAGAGAGGCCAACACCGTAGCCGGACGCCCGCGCCTGCTTTTGCTTCTCCTGACACTGGCCGTCTTGACCACCTTTCGGCGGGAAGTCCGGGCCACCTTTCTGGTGCGGCGTTTGCTCCGGTAAACCCGCCTCTTGACCCGGCGCGAGGCGTACTTGCGCTTGTGTCTGCGCCTGTACTTCTTTTTGGCAAAACGCTTGTAGGGCCTGATTTTTGGCGGGTGCAGAACCCGGGCCATCATGATGTTCCGCCGGAAGGAGTCGGAGCTGCCCTTGGGGATTCTCAGGGTATAGTACCCCGCTTGCGGCGGAGTGATGCCCAGCCGCAGTTCGGGATTGAGCAGGCGAATCTCCTCCAAGGGGACATTGCAGGCGGCCGCCGCCGCGGCCAGGGAGGTGGTCTCCGTTACCCTGACCTTGTCATACTGCAAGGGAGGCAGGTAAGGGATGTTCTTGAAGCCGAACCTTTCCGGATTCTTGGCGATGAGGGTGGCGGCAATCATCTGGGGGACATAGTTCTTGGTTTCTTGGGGCAGACACCGGTGGGCGGACAGCTCCCAGAAGTTCTTGTGATTGGAGTTGTCAATCTCCCGCTGCACCCGGTGTTCGCCGCAGTTGTAGCTGGCTGCCGCCAGGTACCAGGAGCCGAACTGCTTGTAGAGGTCCAGCAGATATCGGGCCGCGGCGCGGGTGGATTTCTCCGGGTCGCGGCGTTCATCCACGTAGCGATTGATCATCAGGCCGTAGCGCCGCCCGGTGCTCCGGATGAACTGCCACATGCCGCAGGCATGGGCCCGGGAATAGGCATGGGGATTGAAGCCACTCTCAATCATGGCCAGATAGGCCAAGTCCTGGGGCAGGCCATGCTCCTGGAAGATGGCCCGAATCATAGGCAGGTAGCGGGTGGAGCGGGCCAGGTACCTACGGATGACTTCCTTGCGCTCCGTGGAAAAATAAACCAGGTACGCCTTCACCTGCTTGTTGATATGGATGGGTACGTCAAATTTGAGCCGATAGTCCCATTTGCGGAGCTCTTCTTCTACTGCCGGGTCCCAACCGGGGATGCCGCTTTTGGCATAAAGCTCCTCCACCCGCTGGGCGCTAAGTTGTTCGGTCAGGGAATCCTCCTGCAAGTCCCTGAGATCCGTGGGTTCCTGGGCCACCGCCGCAGGAGGTGGAGTTTCCACTTTGGCCAGTTTGCCCTGACCCCCTCCGCACCCCACCAGCAAGACACCTAACAGCAACACTCCGGCCCATCCGGGATTCATAGCTCTCCCCTTAATTGGAAAAACCGCTCAGTTGAAGTGGAAAATAGGACTGAAATCCCGCCTCCCCCATTAGACGGGCCTCCCCGCACCGAAAGTTCCACCATCCATAGCAAATAATTTCTGCCAAATCAAGCAAAAAAGCCCCAAAATCAGGTATTTTGGGGCCCTCCTCCTGCGCTCTTCGCAACAGGTTGATTTTGCTTATAATATTGGGTAATATTGGGCCAAGGGAAGGCCCCCTTATGCCTGTGCCTTTTCCTCAATTTTTATGCAATTACTGTTCCTTTTCTCATCCTCAACTGCAAAGAGGCAAACAGCATGACCAGAACCGGTTTGGCCAAATTTCAGGTGGGGGCGGCCCTGGCCGTCTGGATCGTGGCTTTTCCCGGGGCCCTGTGGGGCGTGGAATTCCTCAAGGACTGGCTTTATTTTTTCGCCTGGTGGCCTCTTCTGCTCTTCTTGGACGGCGTACTTTTTCTTGCCCGAGGAGAATCCTGGCTGGGGGACCGGCCCCGGGAATTTGTCCGCTTGGCCGGCTGGTCGGTAAGCGTCTGGCTGGTTTTTGAGGTCTTCAACCTCTGCCTGCAAAACTGGGGCTATATCGGGGTGGAACCCCGTCTGTGGGTGCGCTGGCCCGGATACGCCCTGGCCTTCGCCACCGTCCTGCCGGGTATCCTGCTGACGGCCCGGGTTCTGGAGGCCAGAGGCTGGTTTCAGGGTATGGCCGGCAAACCCCGGACCCTGCCTGCCTGGCAGCCGTCCTTTCTTCTGGCGGGGGTCGCCTGCCTGGTTTGGCCCCTGCTCTTCCCCCGGTACGCCTTTCCCCTGATTTGGCTGACCTTCTTTTTTCTCCTGGACCCCATCAACGACCTGCTCACCGGCGATTCCCTGACCGGCCGGTGGCTGGCGGGGGAGCGCCAGAGGCACCTTTGCCTGCTCACCGCGGGGCTGCTGTGCGGCCTGTGGTGGGAGGTGTGGAACTACCCAGCCACCGCCAAGTGGGTATACACCCTGCCGGTCCTAAATTTCGGCAAAATCTTTGAAATGCCCGTCCTGGGCTACCTGGGCTTCCTGCCCTTTGCCCTGGAGTGCGCCGTTATGTTCAACGCCTCCTGTCCGCCCGGGGTCGCCGCCTGGCCTGGCTGGTGCAAATTGCCTTCTGGCTGGCAGCCTTTCAGGCCATTGATACTTGGACAGTGCTGGCTTTTAAATAGTTTTCGCCTCCGTCTGCGGCTCAGGGTGCCAGGTGAAACCTGTCTCTCCCCTATTGATAGTGAAAACTGACATTCAAAAACTAAAAACCAAAAACCAAAAACCAAAAACCGTCTACACCGTCAGCTTGGGCTGTCCCAAGAATCTGGTGGACACGGAAATCATGTTGGGGGACCTGGTGGCCCGGGGCTGGCAGAT
>JAFDHU010000080.1 GCA_019308625.1 Deltaproteobacteria bacterium | reverse complement strand
AGGTCGCCGGCCTGGCAGGTGCGGGAGTCAGTGGAAACCCCGGCAAAGGCCGCGCTCCCTCCCCCTTGAAGAAGGCTGCCGCGGGTGGCGGCCGCAATTTCTGCGGTGGTGAAGCAGGGAGCCATGGGTTCTCTCACTATACTGATATTTCCCCGCCGGTTGGTGAGGCGCCGCGGTTGACTTGGCGGTCAGCCCTTTCCTGCAGGGCCTGCTGCACTTCTTCCCGGTCGTCAAAATGGCGGCGCTGCTGGCCGATAATCTGGTAATCCTCGTGGCCTTTGCCCGCCACCAGGACGGCGTCGCCGGGTGCGGCCAACTGCACTGCCAGCCGGATGGCTTCCCGCCGGTCGGGCACCACCAGGTAGCCCCGCTCTCCCCGGCGGGCCGCGGCCAGGGTAAGGCGCGGAAAGTTCAGTTCCCTAATTCCGGCCTCAATGGCAGCGATGATGGCCAGGGGGGCTTCGGTGCGGGGATTGTCGCTGGTCACGAGGACCAGGCTGCTGGCTGCCGCCGCCGCCCGGCCCATGAGGGGCCGCTTGCTCCGATCCCGGTCACCGCCGCAACCGAACACCGTGATGAGGCGGGCGAATTTCAGGCTTGCCAGCGCGGCCAGCACCGAGGCCAGGGCGTCGGGGGTGTGGGCGTAGTCCACGAACACATGCGGGCCGCCGGGAGGGCCGAAGCGTTCCAGGCGTCCCGGCACGCCGGCCAGGGAGGCCACTCCCCGGGCCACCTCTTCAAGGCTCAACCCCAGCCCCAGGGCGGCGGCGCCGGCGGCAAGAATGTTGGACAAATTGTAATGGCCCACCAGCCGGGAGGCCACCTCCACCTCCCCCTGGGGGGTGGCGATGCGGGCCTCCAGTCCCTCCCGGTGGAACCTGGCCGCCAGAGGCCGCACCTGACTGGCCGGATGGCGGCCATAAGTCAGAACCGGGACGCATACCCGTTCTTTCAGCTCCCGTCCCCGGGGGTCGTCCAGATTGAGAACCGCCAAGCCGGGGGGGCCGCCGCCGTTGCCCAGGATTTCCAGAAAAAGTCTGGTCTTGGCGGCGAAGTAGGCTTCCAGGTGCAGATGATAATCCAAATGATCCTGGGAGAGGTTGGTATATATGCCGGCGGCGAAGGCCACCCTGTCCACCCGCTTCAGCTCCAGGGCATGGGAGGACACCTCCAGGATGGCATGGGTGGCGCCGGCTTGGCGCATCTGCCGCAGGTAGCGGTTGAGGTCCAGGGACTCCGGGGTGGTCACCGGCGCCGGCCAGACGCGGTCTCCCAGGCGATAGTTGACCGTGCCCAGAACCCCCACCCGGTACCCGGCCGCAGCAAAAATGGCTTCCAGGAGATAGGCGGTGGTGGTTTTGCCGTTGGTGCCGGTGATGCCCACCAGGGTGAGCTCCCGGCTGGGGTGATCATAGAACGCCGCGCTGAGGTGGGCCAAGGCCAGGCGGGCGTCGGCAACCTGCACCAGCGTTACTCCGGGCGGCGGCTCCAGGTCGTGCTCCGTGACAATCACCCGGGCACCTTGCTCCAGGGCCGCGGGAATAAAGCGCCGGCCGTCGGTGTGGTGCCCCGGGATGGCCACGAACACCCCGCCAGGCGTCACTTCCTGGGAATGATAGGCAACTCCGGGGATCAGGAGGCGGTCGTCCCCCTTCACCTGGCAGCCAGACAGGCCCTCCAGGAGCTGTCTTAAGGTCTTGGGAGGGAATAAGCCGCCATCCACCAGGATATAGCCCTCAGAATAAAAAGTTTCCCTAATTTCTTTCGGGTTTTCTCTCAATGCTATAAAAACATTTCCTTTTTGACAATTGCCAATCGTTTTCAGAACCCGGGCTCAAACTTTACCGAACACACCACTCCCGGGGTAAGGGGGGTGCCGGGGGGCGGGTCCTGGGACACGGCCCGGCCGCTGCCCTCCAGGCGGCAGCGCACGCCGGCGCGCTGCAGCAGGTCCAGAACCTGGCGGATGGTTTTGCCCCGCAGGTCAGGCATCACGGTAGGGGGACCCTCGGCCGCCGCGGCCGCCGGAGGTTCCCCACCGGTCTCGGGCTCGGCTGCCTGGGCCTGGGTCTGGCTCACCGCGGATAAGAGACCGGCCAGCACCGGGGTGGCCGGTGCCGGGGGATAGTATCCCAGCACGCGCAGGGTTTGGGCGGCGATCTCCCGGAAGACCGGAGCGGCCACCACCCCGCCGTAAATGGCCCCCTGGGGTTCATCAATAATCACACTGATGGCCAGAACCGGGTGCTCCGCCGGCACCAAGCCCATGAACACGGCATTGAATTTGTTGTGCGAATAGACGCCGCCCACCAGCTTCTGGGCGGTGCCGGTTTTGCCGGCCACGGTGAAGCCGGGCGGCGCCGCACCCGGAGCGGTGCCTCCCGGTCGGGTCACCGTGGCCATGATGGCCAGCATCTGCCGGGCGGTTTCCCGGCTGATGACCCGACGCACCGGGCGGGGCGGGAACTCCTCTACGGTTTCTCCCCGGGCGTCCACGATTTTTTTGACCAGGCGGGGCTCCATGAGCACCCCGTCATTGCCCAGGGCCGCCAGGGCCATGGTCAACTGGAGGGGGGTGACCGAGACCCCCTGTCCGAAGGCGCAGGTGGCCCGGTCCAGGGGCGAGCGGATGAGGCCCAGATTCTTTAAAAGGCCGGGGTTTTCCCCGGGAAAGTGAATGCCGCTGCGGGAGCCGAAGCCGAAGGCCTTGAGGTAGCTGTACAGGCGAGCCCCGCCGCATTTATTGGCCAGCTTGGCGGCTCCGATGTTGCTGGATTTCTGGATGATGCCCTGCACCGTCAGGATGCCGTAGGGGTGCACGTCATGGATGGCCTCCCGGGCGGTCACTTGCCAGAAGCCGTTTTCGCAGTTGAACCGGTCAGTGGGCTTGACCACGCCGGCGTCCAGGGCGGCCGCGGCGATGAACACCTTAAAAGAGGAGCCGGGCTCTATGGCATGAGTGAGGAGGCGGTTCCGCCGGACCTCCGCGGGGAAAAGGGCGAAGCAGTTGGGGTCCATGGTGGGAACCTGGGCCATGGCCAGAATCTCTCCGGTGCGGGGGTTGACCACCAGGGCCATCCCTCCGGCCGCCTGCCATTTTTCCACGGCCCGCTTCAGTTCCTTTTCGGCGATATACTGGATGGTCTGGTCCAGGGTGAGCACCAGGTTGTGGCCCATGACCTCGGGGTCCCAGGCTTTTTCCTCGGTCACCACACAGCGGCCCCGGGCATCTACCAGACGCTGCACCCGTTTGGGTTTGCCATACAGCTCCCGATCAAACTGATATTCCAGACCCTCCAGCCCCCGGCCGTCAATGCTGCAAAAGCCCAGTACATGCCCGGCCAGGGCCTGCTGGGGGTAGTAGCGCTTGGCCTCGGGCAATAGATATATCCAGTTCTCATCCTGGTAGCCGTTGCCGCGGGCTCGGGCGCTTTTCGCCACCTTCTTCTCCCAGGCCCGGAAGGCTTCTTCCCTTTCCGGGGTCAGATGACGCTTGACCCATACGAAGGGGGCATCGGAACTTAACAGGTCCTGCAACGCAGCCGGGGAGAGGCCTAAAACCGGGGCCAGTTCCCGGCTCAGGCGGGCGGCGTTCCTGATTTTTCTGGGATGGGCCACCACTGACTGTACCCGGGTACTGATGGCCAGCTCCGTGCCCCGGGAATCCAGGATGAGGCCACGGACCGGCAGCACCGGGCAGGTTTTGCGGACCTCCCGCTCGGCCTGTCGCCGCAACTCGGCCCCCTGGAGCACCTGAAGCTGAAAAAACCTGGCGCCCACCACCATCAGGAGCAGGCCCAGGCCCAAGCCCACCAAAATGATGCGGACCCGTACCCACCTGTGGAGGAGATAACTCATGGCAGACGGATGATCTGCTGGGGCTGGGGCGCGCCCATCTCATAGACGTCCTCGGCCAGCCTCTCCAAACGGGCGGGGGACTTCAGATTGGCCAGTTCTACCTGCAATTTCCGGTTGATTTCCAAATACTGCTTTATAGTCTCCTGGGCTTGGGAAATCTCATAGTTCAGGGTCACCATCTGCAGGTTGGCCCAAGCCCAGATCAAGGAGGTAAGCACGACCGCGGCCGTCACCAGAAGCATGGCGGCCACCACAGCTCTCCCCCAAGCACTGTGCCGGCGGCTCACCTTCCGGTTGCGGGCCAAAAGCGCATGACTCACGGCCGTCAAACGCAGCGTCAGGTTGGCGGACATGGCTTACCTCCTTTGATCTTCAGATTTTTTCGGCGATGCGCAGGCGGGCGGTGCGGGCCCGGGGATTGCGTCTCACTTCCTCGGGGCCGGGCCTTGAGGGTTTTTTGGTCAGGCGCTTGGCTACCCCGCCCCGCTCCCACTCCAGGAAGCGTTGCTTCACCAAACGGTCTTCCAGGGAATGATACGAGAGCACCACCAGTCTCCCCTGAGGTGCCAGCCAGTCGGGGGCCCGGGACAGGAAGGTTTCCAGTTCCTCCAGCTCCCGGTTGACCGCAATACGCAACGCCTGGAACACCCGGGTGGCCGGATGGATGCGGCTTCTGGGGCCCTTGGGCCTGATGACCGTGGTCACCACCTCCACCAGGTCCCGGGTGGTGCGAAACGGCCGGCGGCGGCGGGCTTCCACCACCCGCCGGGCAAGAAGCCGGGCCTGGGGTTCCTCCCCGTAAGCCCGGAAAATGGTTTCCAGCTCGCTGGGGGATGAGGTATTGAGCAGGTCAGCCGCCGTGGGCACCGGTTCTAAGGGGTCGAACCGCATGTCCAGGGGCTCATCCCGGCGGAAGGAAAAACCCCGGCCGGAATGTTCCAAGAGATAGAGCGACAAACCCAGGTCCAGGAGGATACCGGCCGCCTCCTGAACCTGGATTGCCTCTAGAACCTCCCCCAACTGTGAAAAAGACCGATGAAATAAACGAAACCTGGAGGTGTAGGGGGCCAACCGGCTGGCGGCTCGCTGCAGGACGTCCGGATTTTTATCCAGACCTATTAGCTCCCCCGCCTGCAGTAGCCGGTCCAGGATGGCTGCAGCATGACCCCCTTCTCCCACCGTACCATCCACATACAGACGGCCAGGCCGGATATTCAGGCCCGCCAACACCTCCATTACCATAACCGGTTCATGCACCGGATGATGGTCGTCACCTACACGGGCAATTTTCGGTAAACCTCTTCTCCGATGGATTCCTCCAGTTGTTTGTCGTGTTCTTCGTAAGCCTGGGGATTCCAGATTTCAAAGGTCCGTCCGGTGCCCACGATGCAGACATCCCGCTCCAGCCCGGCGTATTTCCTCAGGTTGGGGGGAATGAGGATGCGGCCCATGCGGTCCAGGGGGCACTCTTCGGCTCGGGCGTTCAGGAACCGGATGAAGCGGCGCATCTCCTTGTCAAAAGTAGGTTGTTTGTTGAGTTCCTCGGTGACCCGGAGCCACTCGGACTGGGGGAAGGCCAGGATATAGCCGTCAAAGTTGGTCAAAAGGACGCTGCGATCCTGGCGTTGATGGAGCACATCCCGGTAGCGGGCGGGGATGCTGATTCGGCCTTTCTTGTCCAGGGTGTGCAGGAAGGTGCCGGTGAACACTGGCAATGACTTTTCCCCCATTTTATGCCATAACATCCCACATCAAACCACTTGACACCAATTAACGGTGTTTTCCGGGGAAAAGTCAAGAAAAAAAAGTAAATATGAAAAGTTTCACAAAAATGGGGATTGCCCAGAAAAATCAGCCAGTTCTCTGATACCACACCGGCCACGGAGATTCACCAGTATTTGAGAATTCCCGGAGGCTCCGCTGCTTTCCAGGCAAATTCAAGGTCCTGGGAAGAATCAGGAGCGGTAACAATTTCCCGGCAACAGAGAAAAAACCGGGACAGGGAGCCAAAACACCGCAGGTGCCGAGGTGGGGAGGGATAGGAGAGGAAGGGGAGCCCCGGCGCTAAGGCTCCGCAGAAGTCTGCCGGCGGTCCAAATAGGCCTGGAGAATCAGCACCGCGGCCATCTTGTCCAGCACCTGCCGGCGGCGGCGCCGGCTGACATCCGCAGTGAGGAGCACCCTCTCCGCTTCCCGGGAGGACAGGCGTTCATCCCAAGGGGTGACCGGCAGGTTCAGGGCTTGCCCCAGTTCCCGGGCCAACTCCAGGATTTCCTCGGCCTGGGCCGCCAAGCGGCCACTCATATGCCGGGGCAGGCCCACCAGAATCTCCTGAACCCGATATTCCCGGGCCACCTCCGCCAGGCGGGCCAGATCCTCTTCCCGGCTTCGGCGCTCCAGGATTCCCAGTCCCTGGGCCGTGAGTCCCAGAGGGTCGCTCACCGCCAGGCCGATGCGCTTTGCCCCCACGTCCAGGGCCAGGATGCGGATTTCTTTGGTTCCGCTGAAGGTCATCATCCATTCCGGGGCAAATGCCCAGAAATCTCTAAGGGGTTGGGGGAGTGGACCTGGGAGAGGGGGCAGGGGGCCCGGCTCCCTGGCCTCCTCTCCCAGTAACTTTTAAAATGCAAACCTGGCCACCTCAGTCGGCCAGGAGCCAGAC
>JAFDHU010000079.1 GCA_019308625.1 Deltaproteobacteria bacterium | reverse complement strand
CCGGAGGGCTGGCCGCCGGGAATGCCCTTGATCTTGACGGGGTGGCGGTCGGTGGCTCGGCAGGTCTGGCCGCACACCAGACAGGTGTCTTTCTCGGGTTGGGGGCCGCCTTGCTGCTTTTGGGCCCAGTAACGCCTGACCCCGGGCAGGTCAATGGGCAAAAGGTCCTCCACCTGGAAGCTCAGGTTCATCTCCGGATTGAAATCCTCCGGAAGGGGCAGAGCCGCCAGGTTTCCGGCCTCCAGAAAGCGCAGCACCGCCTGCACCGCCGCCTCACCGGTGGCCGCAGCGCAGTCCCGCACCTCCTGGACAAAGGCCTTGTGGCACTGGGCCACCCGCTCCGGTTTGGAGGCGGCCCGGGGGAGCCCCAGGACATATTCCCCGTTCCCCACCAGAAGACTGGCTTTCACGCCGTAGGTTTTCATCACCGCCGGAGCCAAAAAGAATTTCCCCCGGTCGGCTTTGCGGCCGCTGCTGGTGGTGATGAATCCCAGGAAATTTCCCTCCTGGTCCAGTTTGATGAGCCAGCGGATGGGAGTGGAGTTGTAGCCCAGGGGCGGCAAGTTTAAATCTGGACGGAACGTGTATTCCCGTAGTTTTTCCAAAAGCATCGGCAGCCTCCTTCATCCGTAGAGAGACGGGTCAATGCGCATGACCCCTTGTTCCAGGCGGGCCGGGAAGAACCGGGGCTGGCCCCGCACTCCCAGGCCCCGGTCATTTTGCTGGTATTCCAGGTCAAAAAGCATGAGTCCCAGGTCCATATCCAGGGGCAAGGGGCGGTCGGCAGGCTCGGGCTCGCCAAAGCCTGCGGCGAACTCCCGGCACCCCAGATAAGGGGCGTGATGGAACTGTCCCCGGGCCACCCGGCGCCGGAACTGGTCCCGGTACTTGGCCGGGTCAGCATTGGCGTGGGGTTTTAGAACCGGCTCCGCCTTGATGATGTAGGCCACCTCCCGCAAGGCCAGGGTGTGGCGCTGGGCCCGGTCCTCGTCGGCGAAGTAGCCGCCACCATGCTTTTGCCACCCCCGGGCGCTCAGGTGGGAGGCCACGCTGTTGACTTCATTGCGTATCAGGGAAAAGTAGCGGATGGGCTTGAGCACCTGGATTTCCCGCACCTGCCAGGAAAACTCCGGCTTCCAGAAGATGGCCTCCAGCAAGCCCCGGGCCGCGGCCGGGGTCATGACCGGGTAGCTCACCCGCTCCACCTTCATCTCCGGCCGGGTGAAGCAGGCAAACTCACCCCAGACTTTAACCGCTAAAGGTCCATATCCCATAGTCCACCTCCTTTATGGAGAAGATGATTTTCTTTACTCCTTTAAGCCCTTTTTACCTTAAACCACCAAATCCTCCGGGTCTAAACCGGATTCCACCAGTCCCTGAACCTCATGGTACTCCCCCAGCCATTCCCACAGGCCCAGAGGGAGCTCCCGCACCAGGCCTTGCCGCTGATAGTCCGCCAGCAGCCGCCGGCGCACATTGACCAGATAAGGCTGCAGGCGGCGCAGCAGGGGTCGGGGCTCTCCACCTTTGGGGTCTCTCAGCGCCCCGAGGGCGGTCAGCAGCCCCTCAACCGGCGAATCCTCCCGGGGCCACCGCACCACCAGGGGCACAGTATCCTCTTCTATCAGCCGGAAGCGGGCCGCCACCTCCGGGAAGTTCAGGGCCTCTCGGAGCGCATTTATTTTGTGTTTGTCGGTGTCCACCGCCTGGTAAAGCTCCCGGAAGTAGGTTTCGTACACCTTGGGCTCGTGCAGGTCCACTTTTGGGTGTTTAAGAAGAGCGGCGGCCAGATCATGGCCGGTGCGGTAATCCCCGGTTGGGGTTTTGCCAGCCTCCGGCTGAAAAACAATAACCCTGGCCTCCTGTGGAGCCAGACGACCTTCCCGGTTGCAGCGTCCCGCAGCCTGGACGATGCGGTCCAGAGGGCCAAGGGCTCGCAGCACCAGGGGAAAATCCAGGTCCACCCCCGCCTCCACCACCTGGGTGGCCACCACCCGGCAGGGGCGGCCTTCAGCCAGACGGGCCTTGATTTCCCGGAGCACCTGCCGCCGGTGGGCCATGCACAAGCGAGTGGACAGGTGGAAGGCGCCGGGGTCATTCAGAGCTGCAAGGAGGGCCAAGGCGTCGGTCTTGGTATTGACGACCGCCAGACATTGCGAGGCCTTGGCCATTTCCCGGGCGATTCTCTCCCAGGACCAGGGCTCGGCAGGGATTTCATAAGTCACCCTTTTCAGGGTCTGGAAATAGCGGGCCGGCTCCGGAACAATTTCCCAAATCTCCCCCCGGAGACCCTTCAGGTAAGGGGAGGTGGTCTCGGCCAGAGCCGGCTGGGTGGCGGTGGAGAGCACCAGGGTGACGCCGTAGTGGTCCACCATCTGCTGCAGGACCTCCAAAATGGGGGCCAAAAGAAAGGGGGGCAAAGTTTGCACCTCATCCAAGATGAGGACGCCGTTCACCAGGTTGTGCAGTTTGCGGCAGGCACTGGGCCGGTTGGACAAAAGGCTCTCAAAAAGCTGCACCGTGGTGGTGACGATGAGAGGGGCATCCCAGTTCTCCGCGGCCAGCCGGGCCCATTGGTTCTGGACAAAGTTCTCCTCTTCCTCCGGGAAAGTCAGGGCGCTGTGGTGTTCCAGGACGTGCTCCGGCCCCAGGATTTCCCGATATACCTGGGCCGTCTGGTCGATGATGCTGGTGTATGGCAGGGCCACGATCACCCGGGATTTGCCATGGCGGGCGGCATGCCGGAGGGCGAAGGCCAGCCCGGAGCGGGTCTTGCCTCCGCCGGTGGGCACGGTGAGCCGGAAAATTCCCGGGGGCTGGGCGGCGGCCTCCAGGCAGGCGTGATAAATCTCCTGGCGGGCCCGATTCACCGGGGTCTTAGGTGTAGAGGAAAACCTGGTGGCCTGATCCTCATCCAAACGCCTGGCCAACCTGGCCAAATCATAGGGTCTTTCCCGCAGTTGGCTTTTTTCCGGGTGGAAATGCCGCTCAGTATCCAGAAAATCAGCATCCACCAGGGCTGAGAACAGGAGGCGCAAAAAGAGCTCTGCTTGTCGTGGGGAATTGAAGCTGGGTTGAAGGGGCGGCGGCGGCAGAGGGAGAAGTCTTTCCAGTTGTTGAAAAAGCTTATAAACGTAATCTTCCCGGCTCTTTTGGTTCAGGCGCTCCTTGAGGTGAGCCGGCGCCGGCAAGCCGCCATGGTGGCCAACCAAAACAAAGGCCAGACCCTCCCAGTAGCGCCGCTGCATGGCCAATACCGCCCCGACGCTACTGTGCTCCGGCCCCCGGGGCGTTTCCCCGGCCAGATAAGACTGGAACCTGAGGTCAGCCTTTCCGGCGTCATGTAGCAGCCCGGCCAGATAGCCCCAGGGGCCGGCCTGGAACTTGTCGGTGAATTTCTGAGCCAGTCCGGCTACTTCATGCAGATGCTCCAGCAGGGAATGCTTTCCCCCCTGGGCATTCTCAGAGTGGGCATACATAGGGATTTCCCCGGAAAAACCAGCAAATATTGCTGGATTGCTTAAGTCATCGAAGTTTCACCCTTCTTCTCGCCTTTATAAGCGTCTTTGCATGATGTGGTTCTGAGATCCAAGGAAAATGCCCTGGCTTCCAGCTTGTCAAGGGGGAGTTCCTTATATACCTTGATCATCGGGGGAGATGGGCTGTTCTGGCTCAGGTTGTCCACGTTCCACAGTTCCCAGGCGCGGGCTTCGGGATGAAAATGGTCAGGTCTTAAAAACGCCCGTATCTCGCTGAGGGTTAGGTCCACTTTGCTTGTGGAGCCCAAGTGGCCTTTGACCTCAATCAGAACAGTCACGTCATCTTTTCTGGCCAACAGGTCAAACCCTGGATTGTCCTGCGGTTTCTCTTCAACTACATAACCTTGTTCTTCCAGTCTCTGGCGACAAAACTTTCGGGAGAGCTGCTCAATTTGATTTCTTTCCTCGTTTGAGAGTTCTCGCCGAGGCGGAGTAGGACCAGGAAATGAACCTTCCCTCTCAGAACCATTCCAATCTCCACCAACACTTTCTGTCGGCACATCAGGCACCCAGATGATTTCATCGGGGTTTATCAGTTCAACTGAATGTGTTTCCATTGTTTTTGACTCATCTTCCAACAATTCTTCACGAACGTCACCCTCAGGACCGTCAGTCGCAACTTGTTGGTCTTTTCTTTTTTGTTCCTTTTTCTCCTCCCTTCTATCGATCGCAGAAGTTACCGGCGTGGGGGATTCTTGGGCGTATTCTTGTAAATAAGATTCCAAAGTGTCCTCTCTAACTCCCTTTTGACGTAGTTTGGCCCACCGTTCCTCCTCATTTTGACACCGCAGGAGATTCTCATAGAATTCCTGGTCGGTTTTCTGGTCCAGGACCTTGGAGATGGCTTGGGAGACATCTGCCTGCCAAGTCTGGCCCCTGATGCTGTCTTGACAGAGATAAATGATATCGCCTTCCACGGCCCAGTTCCTGGAAATTTCCTTTGGTTCTAAAGCGTTTAAAGTGACTCTGAGCTTCAGCGAGTCCACCACAATTATGTTGAGTGCCTGCAGTTTTTCCTTGACTTCCTCTGTCTTTCCCTGATCTCGCAGCCAGGCGTAAATATAGGGAGAAACTGCTTGCACAGCCTTGGTAACTCTTTGTGATTCCGCGTTAAATTCGTCCCCTGGCAATACCTTAATCTCGGTATGTTGCGACAACCGCCTGACGCCTGGGAGTTTGGCTGCCTTGGTTATTAAGGCGCTCCCGGGATGGAGCATCAGCCAGATTTCCCTCTGGAAAGCTTTCGCGGCCTCTTCCTGATCATCAAGCCAACACTCATCCCGATAATCCCAGTCTTCCCCTCGCCGGCAGAGAAGGGGAAAGCTGGCCAATGCCTCAGGATTATGGTCCGACTCCGGAAAGGCCCGATAAATTCGCCCAATTACATCCCGGACCTTCTTCTCCGAGCGACAACGGTCACTGGGATACCTTTCCGGCAGGGAAGCCAGGATTTCCTGCCATTCATTCAGCTCCAACTGATTCAGGCCTTGGCGGAGCCCCAACACTCGTCTCAGCCAGGATTCAATTTCCTTCCGGTATTCGTCGGGAAAGTGTTCCAGATCAACCAAAGGCAGGAAATTCCCCAGGACATTTTTTGTTTGGGAGTCAGGAAGCCAGCATTCCGATAAAGGCTTCCCGGCTCCATGGGAGTCAACTATAGGAACTGACAGCTTATTTTTAAGCTGGAACCACCAGAGATTGTCAATGTTGACAGTGCGGTCATACCACGCTCTGGGGGGCTTATAAGTTGCCTCGGTTTCTATATATCTTTGGTAATATCTTTCCCAATTAAGGACAACAATCGTTAAAAGTTTAACAGCTTGGTCACCACTGAGGCTATTCACCTCCATAAATTCAAATAGATCTGGATTGATAGTTTTTCTTTCATATTCCACATTTGCATACGCGTAATTTTTATATTCCTCATCCCATTGCGAAAGCTGAAATATCGGGATTTTTTCAGTTCTTTTCAGCTTGGGGAAATTGGCCCCCCCCAGCCACTGGTAGAGAGACAATTGTTTTTCCACATCACCTTCATTTTCAACCGGTCGGGCCCATGGGATGCGGGGATCATCACGCCAGAGTTCCTGCAAAAGCTGTCCCTGGCCCCAATGACCGGAAAAATAGGATTTGCCCGCTTCTTCATACTCCTCTTTTCCGCCTCTGATCACCGGAATAGGACACCGTTTCAATTTGTCGGTGACCTCAAATTTCTCCTGCCACTCAGTCTTGAGTAAAAAGCGGATGAATCTCTCAGGATTATCCTTCGGCCTTTCCCAATATTGCTCAATGGCTTTTTCCAGGGCCTGGCGCCACAACCTGGGGCCCGGTTTCTGAATCCCCAGGGACTTTTCCCTCCGCCCTTCAAGCCCCAGAAGTTCCACCAGCTCGTCATCATCAGGCAATTCCCTGATCCGCTCGGCAAACCAGGTCTCCAGAAATACCAGCGGCAGCCACTGGGGCAAGTCCTGAGGGATATCCTCATCCCGCCAGGTGATGAAAGCATCCTCTAAGTCTTCCACCCTTCTCAGTTGCCCGGCCCTTCTCGTTTGCCTGGCCACGGGCAGAATGGGCAGCTTTTTTACCTGCGCCACCCGCTCCTTCCTTTCATCAGACCAGGAGGGCGTCTCCCCCACCCACTCCGCCAGCCACTGCCAAGCCAGCCAGAGCCATTTCTGGTCCTCTTGGTGATGGTCAATCTCCCGGGAGATAAGTTGCAAAATGTCTTCTGGCCCGTATATTTGAACCCCGAATTCCTGGAGAACTTTTTCCACCACCTCCTGGTCCTGGCTCACCTCATAGTGGACCAACCGCCGTTTCAAGGCGGTTTTGGACAAAAGCTGATAAGCAACCTGGGAATCAGGGGGGATAACCGCCACGGCACACTTCAGGCAAGCCTTGCCGGCTCGATTGGGGAGGCGCAAATTAACCTTGGCCTTGTCTCTGGTGACCTCCCAAAGTTTTTTAGCAAAAGGAAAGCTCTCCAAAT
>JAFDHU010000078.1 GCA_019308625.1 Deltaproteobacteria bacterium | reverse complement strand
TTTGAGGTCCAGGAACAGGCCCACCGGGGTGTAGGCCGCCAGTTCCCGGAAGAAGTCAGGGCCTGCGGCCATGAACAGTTCCCAGCCCACCTTGAACAGGCCCACGTGGTCCGCCAGTTGGTCCACCAGGTGGCGGGCCTGGTCTGCATCCGGGACGTCCAGGGGGAAGATCAGGCGGTCTTTGGGGTCCATTAGACCTTTTTTAAGTATGCCTCCACCCGGGCCAGATCCTCGGGAGTGTCCACCTCCAGGGTATCGGCGGTGGTCTCCACCACATGGATGGGGTAGCCGTATTCCAGGGCCCGGAGCTGTTCCAGTTTTTCCGCCTCCTCCCAGCGCCCCGGGGGCAGGCTGACGAACTCCCGGAGAAAGCCGGCCCGGTAGGCGTAGATGCCGATGTGCTTAAAGAAGAAGGGGCGCTCCCCGTCCCGCCAGTAGGGCAGCGGGCTACGGGAAAAATACAGGGCCCGGCCCCGGTGGTCAAAAACCACCTTGACCACATTGGGGTCCTGGGCGGCTTCCGGGTCGGTGAGCCGCTTCACCGGCGTGACCATCAGGGCCGAGCAGTCAGTCTGCAGGCGGCCCGCCAACTGGCTCACCAGCCGAGGCGGAAAGACCACCTGGTCCCCCTGGATGTTGAGCACCAGGTCACAGGGGGCCAGTCCCAGCCGGTCCGCGGCCTCGGCCAAGCGATCGCTGCCCGAGGAATGGTCGGCTCGGGTCATAATGGCCTTTCCACCGAAGGACTCGACACAGTCCCGGATACGCTCATCATCGGTGGCCACATAAAGGCCCTCCACGCCGGGCACCTGGGCGGCCCGCTCATAAACCCATTGGATGAGAGGCTTGCCCAGAATCTGCGCCAGCGCCTTACCGGGCAGACGGGTGGAGCCATAGCGGGCGGGAATGAGAGTAAAAAGTTTCATGACAGTTTAATAATTATTATACCGCAAAGCCCTTTTTTAACCAGGGCTCTAAGGACAAAAAGACCGCCCTCCCTGGAAGAGTCCGGGACTTTCTCACGGTCGGTCTGGGAGCGGTGGCCTGGAAATTATAGGGAGTTTATCTCAATAACTTTTAGAGGGTCAGAATTACCGTGCATGCCAGTCATCGCCTACCGCCCAGGCCGGACGGCCCTCAGCATCCCTGAGCTTCATGGTGCGGTCACCAGTCACCTCCATAACCAGGATGAAGGGCCGGTTCCTGATGGAAATCATGGAGCCTTTGACGGTGACGCGATCACCGGGAGCAAGGGTGAGACCCTTTTCCTCCATAAAGCTTTTAGGGGCCAGAATGGCCGTGACATAGCCTTGCGGCGTCTTCAGCAAGGCATGGGTGCAGTAGTCCAGGCCGCTTCCCGACAGCACCTGGTCCACCTGCACCACCTCTCCGGACACAGAGCCCACGGTCCGGGGGTTGAACATTTTGCTGTAATGCAGCCGCGCTCCGCCTTGCGCTCGGGCCGACGCTGTTACATAGAGTACCAGACAGAGCAACATTACCGCGGCCTTAAGTAAATTGACCGGATTCACGGTAATATACCTTGGCCTTTTAAACAGATTTCCCATTGACAAACGTCTCCTCTCGCAGGGATTTACTCAGTAAACCCCGGCTCTTTTCAAATCCGGCGCAGTAGCCGAAGAAAGCTTTCGTTGTCAGACCCCATCAGGATTTGCCTCCAGGTAATTGATGGTTGCCGGTGGTCAAAAATCATGGGGCCGCAATATTTTGTTTTTGTTCCCGAGGTTCTTTCCTGCTTGGCTTCCGGCTGGTCGGCGACTATAGTAAAAGGGATGGTGCCGGTTCACTTCTCCCGGCTTTGTTTGGCCCTCATGAGGCCGGGGCGGGGGAATCCATCAATGAAGTATCAGGAGAAGACCTGAGACCATGAAACCTCGGCGCTTCCTTCATCTCTTACCGGCTTTGCTGGTTTTCTTGTCCTTCTGGTCTTGCGGCCTTGCCGAATCCCCTCAGAACGCCCGGGAGAGGCTGGCTAAAATGAACGTGGCTTGGGGCCCGGACGACTTTGTCCGGCGGGCAGCCCGGGGGGATATGGTGGCGGTCAAGCTTTTCCTGGCTGGCGGTATGAGCCCTGATGTCCGGAACCGGAAAGGCGTTACCCCGCTCATCGCTGCGGCCTATGCTGGCCGCCTGGAGGTGGCCCGCCTTCTGATAAGCAAGGGCGCTGATATCCAGGCCCGGGACCACCGGCTGGGGGGGACGCCCCTGATCCACGCTGCCCGCCGGGGGCATACGGACATAGTGCGCCTGCTTTTGGCCCGCGGGGCCGACACCGAGGCTGCAGACACCAGGTATGGCCGCACCGCCCTGATTTGGGCCATCCGGCGCAAAAGCCCCGAAACCGTCCGGGTCCTGCTGGAGGCCGGTGCCCGTCTTGACGCCCGGGACAGTCGGGGCCGCACCCCGCTGATGTTCGCCTGCCTTTCCCGTACCCCGCAGATGGCGGCCCTGCTGCTGGAGCGGGGGGCGGACCTCATGGCCAAGGATGAAAAGGGCCGCACCGCCCTGCATCTGGCCGCTGCCGCCGGCCGTACCAAAGTGGTGGAATTCCTCCTGTCCCGGGGCGCCGAAATTGACGCCCGGGACAGCCAAGGCCGCACCCCCCTGATGCTGGCCGCCAGCCGGGGACGCAAACAGACCGTGAAGCTTTTGTTGGATAAGGGTGCGGACCCCAACGCCGTGGATCAGGAAGGCAACCGGCCCCTGGAGCTGGCCCGGGGCGAAGAGGTGATGGAGATGCTGTTCCTGGCCGAAGGCAAGGCGGAAAAACGCTCTCGCCGCCGGCCGTGACCAAAGCCGGAGCCTTTTTCAGTTTCGGGACTTGAGGGAAGGGCCGGGGGATTGCCCAATCTCCCGCCCTCCCCTCACACTCCCCTCCCCACCCCCGTGTATGGGTTTGGGGGTGGGGGCTTGGGGGAGGGGCTAAGGGCCTGCGGCCCTTAGCCCCCTCCCCCAAAATTTTCCTCCTCTTGCCTTGACAGCCGGGTCTGCGTGCTTACATTCTTAATGATTACATAAACTTAGGCTTAAAGCCACGGAGGCTTAAAATAATGCGGTTTGACAAATTGACCTACAAATCCCAGGAGGCCCTGCAGGGGGCCCAGGAGCTGGCCCGCCGGCTGCATCATCCCCAGATTGAGCCGGCCCATCTGCTGAGAACCCTCCTGGCCCAGGAAGAGGGGCTCATCCGGCCCCTGCTCCAAAAACTGGAAGTGGATCCCCAGAGAGTAATCCGGGGGGTGGAGGACATCCTCACCCGGCTGCCCCGGGTGGAGGGCGACGTCCAGGTCTATATTTCCTCCGGTTTGAATAAGGTGCTGGATGAGGCCTTCAAACAGGCCGACCGGATGAAGGACGAATATGTCTCCACCGAGCACCTGTTCTATGGCCTGGCGGCGGACAAAACCAGCGAGGTGGGCCGCCTGCTGGCCGGCGCGGGTCTCACTCCCGAGGCCGTCCTCAAGGCCCTGGCGGAGCTCAGGGGCTCCACCCGCATCACCGACCAGGCCCCGGAGGAGAAGTTCCAGCCCCTGGAGAAATACGGCCGGGACCTGACGGAGATGGCCCGGGCCGGCAAGCTGGACCCGGTCATCGGTCGGGACAGCGAAATCCGGCGCATCATCCAGGTGCTCTCCCGGCGCACCAAGAACAACCCGGTGCTCATCGGCGAGGCCGGGGTGGGCAAGACCGCCATCGTGGAGGGCCTGGCCCAGCGCATCGTCAACGGGGATGTGCCGGAAAGCCTGAAAGACAAGCGCATCGTGGCCCTGGATTTGGGGGCCCTCATCGCCGGCACCAAGTATCGGGGCGAATTTGAGGACCGCCTCAAGGCGGTGCTCAAGGAAGTCACCGAGTCCGAAGGCCAGATCATCATGTTCATTGACGAGCTCCACACCCTGGTGGGCGCCGGCGCGGCCGAAGGCGCGGTGGACGCCTCCAACATGATCAAGCCGCCCCTGGCCCGGGGCGAGCTTCACTGCATCGGGGCCACCACCATCAATGAGTACCGCAAGTACATTGAAAAGGACGCCGCGTTAGAGCGCCGCTTCCAGCCCATTCTGGTGAGCGAGCCCTCGGTGGAGGACACCATCGCCATCTTACGGGGCCTGAAGGAGCGCTACGAAGTGCACCACGGAGTGCGCATCAAGGACAGTGCCATCGTGGCCGCGGCCACCCTGTCCCATCGCTACATTACCGACCGCTTCCTGCCGGACAAGGCGGTGGACCTGATTGATGAGGCAGCCAGCAAGCTGCGCATGGAGATTGACAGCCGGCCCACGGAAATTGACGAACTGGAGCGCCGCATCACCCAGGTGGAAATTGAGCGGGAGGCCTTAAAACGGGAGGAGGACCCGGCCTCCCGGGAGCGCCTGGCCAAAATTGAGCGGGAGTTGGCCGAGCTCCGGGAGAAAAGCGCCGCCCTGAAGGCCCGCTGGCAGCAGGAAAAGGAAATCATCAGCAAAATCCGCTCCATCAAGGAGCAGATGGAAAAGGCCAAGATTGAGGCCCAGCAGGCCGAACGCAACGGTGACCTGACCCGGGCCGCCGAGCTGAAATACGGCGTGCTCCTCAACCTGCAAAAGGAGCTGGACGAGGAAAACCACAAGCTGGCCGAAATGCAAAAAGAGGGGGCCATGCTCAAGGAGGAGGTGGACGCCGAGGACGTGGCCGAAGTGGTGGCCAAATGGACCGGCATTCCCGTAAGCCGCCTGCTGGAGGGCGAAAAGCAGAAGCTCCTGCACATGGAGGAGCGGCTGCACCAGCGCATCGTCAATCAGGAGGAGGCGGTGCAGGCCATCGCCAACGCGGTGCGCCGGGCCAGAAGCGGGCTCCAGGACCCCAACCGGCCTTTGGGCTCCTTCATCTTCCTGGGGCCCACCGGGGTGGGCAAAACCGAGCTGGCCAAAGCCCTGGCGGAGTTCCTGTTTGATTCCGAAGACGCCATGGTGCGTCTGGATATGAGCGAGTACATGGAAAAGCACACGGTGAGCCGCCTCATCGGCGCGCCGCCGGGCTACGTGGGCTACGAGGAGGGCGGTCAGCTTACTGAAGCGGTGCGCCGCCGGCCCTACTGCGTGGTGCTCTTTGATGAAATTGAAAAAGCCCACTCGGAGGTCTTCAACTCGCTCCTCCAGATTCTGGACGACGGCCGCCTGACCGACGGCCAAGGCCGCACGGTGGATTTCAAAAACACCATCGTGATTATGACCAGCAACATCGGCAGCCAGTACATCGCCGAAGCCACCAGCGAGGCCCAGATGCGGGAGCGGGTGATGGAGGCTCTGCGGCTGCACTTCCGGCCCGAGTTCCTGAATCGGGTGGACGACATCCTCATCTTCCACCGCCTGACCCTGGAGCAGCTCCGGCAGATTGTGGACCTGCAGGTGGCTCGGCTCCGGAAGCTCCTGGAGGACCGCCATATTGACCTGGTGCTCACCGACAAAGCTCGGGAATTCCTGGCCGAAGCGGGCTATGACCCGGTGTACGGCGCCAGGCCCCTGCGGCGGGCCATCCAGCGCCATCTCCAGGACAAGCTGGCCCCCCTGCTGCTGGAAGGCAGGTTCAAGGAAGGCGACACCATCGTGGTGGACGCCGACACTGCGGGCCTGCGCTTTGAGAAGAAGGAAACTTAAGGAATGGGCTTTCTGGAAGTTTGCGTGGATGCCCTGGATCTCACCGGGAAATACGACCTCTCCGCGCCTGGCGGCCGCCTCTTCGCCATCCTGATGCTGGTGGCCGCCATCTTCCTGTGCCGCGCCCTGAAGAAGTCCCGGCAGGACCAAGACCGGAGCCCTGGCTCATAGGGATCGCCACGCCGTAAAAGCGGACTCCAGCCGCAGGGCAATCAGCCGGGTGAGGCAGCCAAAGCCGCCATCACCTGGGGCCATACCTGTGCGGCCGGACCGGCCAGGAAATAATCGGTGAGGCGGCGGCTCAGGCGGGTGGGAGCCAGGTTGCTTTCCACTATGGTGGCGCCCTGCAGCTTGGCCACCTCCGGCAGGAGATTGGCCGGGGCCACTTCCGCAGAAGTGCCGATGATGAGCATCAGGTCGCAGCTCTGGGCCAGGGCCTGGGACTCGGCCTGGGCCTCCGGCGGAATGGGCTCGCCGAAAAACACCACATCCGGCTTGATCAGCCCCCCGCAGCCGCAGTACAAGGGGACGCGGCTGAAGTCCAGGTCCTCCCGGGCCCTTTTCCTGCCGCACTCCAGACACACAAAGCGGTGGGCGTTGCCGTGGTATTCAATGACCCGGCGGCTGCCCGCGGCCTGGTGCAGGTTGTCCACGTTCTGGGTGATGACCGCGATAAGCAGCCCTTTGGCCTCCAGCTCCGCCAGGGCGTAGTGGGCCGGGTTGGGCCGGGCCCGGAGCAGGATAGCGTCCATCTCCCGGAGCATGCCCCAGACCTTGGCGGGATTTCTCTTGAAGGCGTAAATGGTGGCATACTCCCGGGGGTCAAAGCGCTCCCACAGGCCGCCCGGGCTGCGGAAATCGGGGATGCCGGACTCCACCGAGATGCCCGCGCCGGTAAA
>JAFDHU010000077.1 GCA_019308625.1 Deltaproteobacteria bacterium | reverse complement strand
CGGCGATGGCCATGCCTTCCAGGACCCGATGGGGGTCGCCTTCCATGATGTAGCGGTCCTTGATGGTGCCGGGCTCGCCTTCATCAGCATTGCAGATGATATACTTGGGCTTGGGCAGGGGGCGGGTGAAGGACCACTTCAGGCCGGTAGGAAAGCCGGCGCCGCCCCGGCCGCGCAGGCCCGACTCCTTCACCACCTCCACCACTTCTTCATCCGTCATTCGTCCAGGCTCATGGGGTCTATCTGGTCCACGTTGCTAAGAACGCTAAGCTCATCCGGGCTGGGGGGATACTCGCTCAAGGGGTTGGTGGTGCGGCGAAGCTGCCGGTAATCCGGGGCCTTGCCAGCCCGGTAGTCGGCCAGGATGGCCTTCACTCGCTCCGGGGTGAGCTTGCCGTGTACCACCTCGTTGATCTGCATGGCCGGAGCCACTTCGCACACCCCCAGGCAGGCGGTCTGCTCCAGGGTGAAGAGGCCGTCGGGGGTGGTCTCCCCCATCTGCACGCCCAACTCCGCCTGGAGGACCTCCACCAGGTTCTCCGCCCCCATAATATGGCAGGGCGGGGATTCACACACACGGATAATGTACTTGCCCCGGGGTTGGGTGGAGAACATGGTGTAGAAGCTCAGAACGCCGTACAGGTAGGGGTAGGGCAGGTCCATTTCCTGGGAAATCTGCTGCAAGGCTTCCATCGGCAGCCAGTTGCCGCAGATATTCTGGACGGCGTGCAGGGCAGGAAGCAAGCCCCCCTTCACCTGCCGGAACGTACGGCAGACTTCCTGGATGGCGGCGATTTGTTCGGGGCTTAGGGGCGCACTGACGGGGCGTTTAATCTCCAGCATGATTGAGCCATAAAGGAAGAAATATTGTGAAAATTTTCTTTAGGTTTTGATTTTTAATCCCTCGGCTATGGTGTGTCAAGCACTTTTTTCCGAAAAGGGAGAATATTGTCCGTCCTAGGAGCTAGGGCTCCTTGTGACGGTCTTTGAAAGGAAGGCCCATAGGCAGGTTTGTGGAGAAAATTAAAAAGGCCCCCCGGCTGCCTACCCGGCTCAAGGGTCCAGAAGGCGATGGAAAGCAGCTTCGGCGGCCATGCGGATGGTGGGGGAGGGCAGGGAAAATCATCCCGGATTTCTTCTGCCTAGCCCTTTACTCCAGGTGCCTTCCGAAAATGACCCGGCGGCTCAGGAGCTTGAGCCAGGCGCCGCCCTCCCTCAGGGTCATCTTGGTCAGCCAGAGATAACGCCGGTTCCGCCAGTAGGCCTTCATGACCCCGGGAACCGGCAGGGGGAGAAGGTTGATGGGGTGACGGCGGAAATGGCGGCGGAACACGTAATGCACCCGTCGGATATGGAGGCCGTCGGAGACCAGCCCCACGTTGGTCAGCTTGAGGGCTTGGATCAGGGGCAGGGTGTGGCGGGCAGAGGCCAGGGTGTTGTGACTGTGTTCCTCCAGGATGAGGCGGCCGGCCAGCTGGTCCCGCAGCTCCTGGCCGCCGACGGCCTCGGCCCAGGACAGGGCAAAATCCGCCATGGCCCGGGCTTCCGTGGCTGCGGTGCCGTGGGTGGGGCCGCCGGTGATAATGAGGTAGGCCCGCCCGCCCTGGTCCTGCCAGACCCTCAAGGCGTGCTCCAGGCGCAGGCGGCCGACGCGGCCGGGCTGCCCCTGGGCGTTCAGCCGGGCTCCCAGGACGATGAGGCCGTCAAGTGAGACGGAGGATGGTGGCATGGCACCCCCTTCCGGTATCGGCAGCCCCAGGGGACCGGGCGGAGGCAAAAGCCGGGCTAATGCAATTACTGCAGCTCAGACCGCTTATCTCCTGGAGCCGCCCTTTTTGCGCCGCTCCCGGCGGGAGGCGGTCTTCCAGGCCGGCTCGCCTTTTTTGCGGGCGGCTTTGCCGGCCTTTTTCATCGCCGCCGCCAAATCACCCGCCAGGGCCCCCACAGGCGGCAGGGGGATTTCCGGCCTAGCCGGCTTGGCCTTGGGTTTGGGCCTCTCCGGCTCCGGGGCGGCAGGGGGTAGCTGCAGATACTCCCGGGGGATGGCCGGGGCCAGATACAGGCCTTCGCCGTAGCCCTGGAAGACCACCCCGGCCTGGGCCGCGGCCCGGGCCCGGACGGTGACCAGAACGGGCTCCGGAGACCGCCGCCGGGCCAGTTTCAGGGCCGTTTGGGGGTCGCCCGCCAGAACCAACTCTTTACCCGGCCGTGGCTTAAGGCCGCGCTCGGCCACCGCGGCGTGGGCCTTGGGCGGAATGCCCACATGCAGCAGGGCAGGGGGGGCCTCCCCGGGAGGACGGCGCAGTTGCGCCGGACCCGGAACCAGTCCCCGGATCCGGTCCCCGGCGATTTCAAAGGCCGGAGGTTGCCAGAGCGCGGCCACCTGCTCCACCTGCTGGCGCCGGACATGGGTCCAGCCCGGCTCCCCCGCCAAGGCCGCCAGCAACTGCTTGAGGGGGATAAAGCCCTCCTCATCCAGGACCAGGCCGAACTCATCGGGACGGTGACAAAGGATGTAAGTCAACATCCGGGCCAGGTTTTCCAGTGGGCGAGGCAGTCGCCGCATGCAAGGCCCTCCCCCCGATACGCTTGTTCCCGTTTTACCACCAAGGTATTGACAATACAAGGGAAGATGTTAACTTTAAAGGGCTGAAAACAGGTTATGGCCTATCGGTTTTTTGACCATTATCACCGGGAGCTCCTCTGCGAGGCCCAGGTCATCGCGGAGGAGATGACTTGTGACTTCTTTAAGTTGAACCACAGCCATTGGCAGCGCTGCCGTTACGACATTCTCACCCTGGCGTTCCTGCGGCGGGAGGAAGTGTCCTCCCATGCCCTGGCCCAGTTGGTCAAATACCAGGGATTTCTGTCTGACCGGCTGCTGCCGTCAGCAGCCTTTGACTTTTACCGCATCTGTGTGCAGGACCACAACATCCTGAGGGTCCTGCAGTCCGGCAAAGGTTTGGAGCCTCTGCCGCTGTTCAGCTACATTCTTACTCACGAGCTGGTACACATTGTGCGGTTTAGCCGGTTTCAGGCCCGGTTTGAAGCCTCCTGGCCAGAGAGGCTGGCCGAGGAGGCCCAGGTGCACCGTTTGACCCAAGCCGTGCTGGCGCCCCTGAACTTTCTCAAACTGGCGCCGGTTTATCAATATTATGAACTTGGTTGGCAGGGAGGTTGGCGTTATGCCCATCTATGAGTATCAATGCGCCGCATGCGGACAGATCACGGAGAAGTGGCAGAAGATTTCCGAGGCGCCGCTTACCATCTGCCCCCATTGCGGCGGGACTCTGACCAAAATCATCAGCAATTGTTCCTTCCACCTTAAAGGCAGCGGCTGGTACGTAACCGATTATGCCGCAGGCGGACGGCCCAATTCCAGTACCAGCGGACAGGGAAAAAGCGAAAGCCAGGCTTCCGGGGACGGCACCGGGGACAAATCCGGCTCATCCACCCCGGGCAAAATCAGATGAGGGACCTGCTGACATCCCCGGTGGGGAAGAAAGTGAGCTTCCGTGGCTGAAATCAAAAGCGCTCTGGAAATAGCCTTGGAAAAGGCTGAACGCCTTGGGCGGGCCTCCAAGGAAGAGCTTCTGCAAGACAAATATCAGGAGAAAGGTCGCCAGATCGCGGTCAAGTATCTGAAGGAAGAAGCTGAACTGGAAGAGGAGCTGGCCAAACTTCCTCCGGAAGCCCAAGACAAGGCCCAGCAGGCGGTAAAAGAGGTGCTGCTGCGCAACGTCGCCTTGCCCCGGGACGAGGTCCTGGACCCCCGGGCGGTACGGGCCCTGGAAGGGCTTCTCCTGGTGGCCTCCAACAAAAAGGCTATGGCCCAGCTTAAAAAAGAGGTGGAACAGCTCTGGCAGCAGTTCCTCCTGGCCCGCAACACTGCTTTGCAGCAGCTCAAGGCCAGCTTCAGCCAGCAGTTGAGGGGCGTCACCCAGGCTCTGGAGGCCCAGCTTGGCCAGCGGGTGCGGGTGGAGGTGGAGTACCTTCCCCAGTTCCAGGAAGAATGGCGCAAGTTTGAAACCAGTCTGATTCAGCAGTACGAGCCCATCCTGGAGGACTACAAGGCCGGAATGTTGCGGCTTTGAGATAAGGGGAGCCACAAGGTTCGGGGTTGGCCAGGGGCAGAGGTGCCCCCCGGATTGCTACCCAAATTGAGAGGCCGGGAAGGCGGTGAGGCAACCGCCCTCCTGGCCTTATATGTTGAAGGGCTGAGGCTGGGCTGCCAGCCTTCCTTTGTGTTCAGGCCGCTCTACCGCAGAGGCGGCGGAAGTTGCTCCCCAGAATGGCCTGCCGGTCCGCCTCGGGCAAATTCAGGCTCAGGACCTTGGCCAATTCATAACTGGGGTGACCAAAGGGGTAGTCGCTTCCGAATAAGAGGCGGGCAGGTCCATAGCGCCCGAGATAATCCTCAATTTCCCAGCGGGAAGCCAAGGCGGTGTCGGCATAGACATAAGGCAGCCCGAAGACCCCGGCCTGCCGCAAAGCCGGGTAGCCGCCGTTTAAGCCGCCCAGATGGGGGATAATCAGGGGCACGCCTTCCGGCAGCAGTTTTTCCAGGAAAAACAGAGTGTTGTGGAAGGTCTCCTCCAGAAGGATGGGCAGCCTCCGGGACTTGACCACCGCCAGAAATTCCTGACAGCGGGGGGCATGGTAATGATACTCGGGCTCGTCAGCGTGGCGGTGCCACTTGATGGCCGCGTATTCCGGCCCCAAATCCTGGTAGGCGAAATCGTTCCACACGAAGAAATAAGGGAAAATCTCTATGCCGGCATCCGGCGCGGCCGCTTGGCCAGTGGCTCCGGCGGGAGAATGCGCCTTTTGCAAGTCCAGGAGGTAGCGGTGCGCCCGGCGGCGGCACTCCTGCCATTCCGGCGTGTCGGTGAAATGGAAATCATAGCGGTCATAAATATCCTCCACCGGCGGAATCAGCCCGGCTCCTTCAATGCCAGCACTTTCAAGCAAAGGTCGCAAAGCCTGCCAGGGCCAGTGGACGTTTTGCACGCCGCAATGCAGATGACTGTCAATAATATGAAACTGCATGACTTACCCTCATCGGTAGGGTTGTACTGAAGAACTTAGGTTGGGCCGGGTGAAAAAGGAGGCCAGATAAAGTGCTACAACTATGAGGAGAAGCGCCTTTATGCCGGTTATAAAAGTAACTGATTGCAAAAGTGCTCCCACCAGAGCGCCGATGAGATTGGCACCCAAGGCCTCGTCTTTTCCTGCCACCACCGCAAAGGAATGGATAAAAACAATGCCGCTGAAAAACATGGGCAAGGTGGTCAGGCCTCCCACCACCATTGCCTTGGTGGCGTATGGCAGGAACGCAAAGCTGGCCAAGTCAATCAGATAAAGTCCCAGACAAGTGCCGATTAAGCAGGCATAAACCAGTCTAAGCGATAAGCCGGGGAAACGGTAGGCCACAAAATTGGCAAACAAAATCATGACAAGCACTCCGGAGATGATCACCGCATTGACTTCCCAGGTATTGCCCAAGGCCACGGAAGCCTTGCTGATGTTCTGTACTTCCAGCAACAGGAAGGCTGCTCCCAAAAAGAAGAAGTGCCAGTGGGCCGTGACCCATCTGGAGAGAATGCCGTCGGCCTGCCACAGCTTTGCACTTACCAGGAAGAGGACCACCATTAATCCCGCCAACAGATAGTAAAGGAGAGGGATTCTGGGTGATTTCAGGTAAATATAAGGCCAGTCGTCGGTGGCGATGGGAGTGGTGTAAGGCAATGATACGGGCCAGTCTTGCTGCCATTTTTGGATCAGGGAGGCCAACCGAGGGTTTTGCTGAATCATTTCCCGGGCTGCAGCAAGGTCTCCGCTGATGAACATGAACCCGCCCCGGCCATAGGGGGTGCTGGGAATCCGGAGAATAAGGGGTGGGATTTGAAAAACACTGCGCAAGGCTTTGGCCATGCGGTCAGCAATAAAGGTTCTGGTGGCAAAAAAGTTCAAAGTCATGATGCCGCCCGGAGCCAGCAACGACTTGGCCTTGGCAAGGCTTTCCCTGGTATAGACATAGTGATCCAGGCGGGCATTGGTCATAGTGGTGGTGGTATGGGAATCCAACATTCCGAAAATGATGACATCATACTGTTCTTGGCAGTTGGCAAAGAAAGAACGGGCGTCGTCATTAACCACCTGGACGCGGGGATTGCGGTATGGCCTCTCTGGGTGGTAGCGCCGGCCCAAGTAAATAATTGCCGGGTCTATTTCCACGGCGGTAATTTGCTTAATCTGATGCCGGATGGCCGCTGCCGCATCATTGCCGCTGCCCGCGCCGACGATTAAAATCTTCTTCGGGCTGGGATGTAATAACAAGGGAATATCGTATTGACTTAAACCCCGCATTTCAGGGTCATAACGCTTCGGATGTGATTCAATATTTTCAGGACTAAGGTCAATTATTTCCTGATATTGCGCGTTGTTGACAGTTATCTGATAGAGTCCGATGTTTCTTGGGTCTTTCTCTCGCCCGTCGCTTTTGCTAAGGACTAATTTTTGATAGGGCGACCAAACTACTTCCAGTGAACCTGGTTCTCTTCCGGCGAGCCAGGAAAACAGGATGATGCCTAACAACAAAAGGAGATTTAAATAAAAAATCCCCCGTTTGGACCTGTCGAAAAAGAAAAAAAGCAACCCCCCAAAGACCACAAACCAAATCAGCGGTGGCTGGTGCAGCATACTTAAGAGAACAAAAAGCCATGTGCCTACCAAACTCCCCGCCACATTAACCGAATAGGCCCAAATAGGTTTGGGGTGAGAGTCCAGCAATCTTCCCAGCACTCTGCCTACCGGCACAAATATGTTCAGAACCACCATCATTGTGGCGAAAGTGCCAAATAATCCTACAGCAACGCATAAGATAGTCTGCCAGGGACTTTTGCTAACTGCGTTACTCCATACCACAAAGTCTTCCAGAACACTGAGAAATAAGCTGATACTTCTCAAACCTTTCATTGTAAGTGGTATGGCAAACAAGGCAGTCAACAACAGGAGGGAAAACAGCATATTGCGCAAGACTACTGGCTGCCGAGAAGTAAAGCAGCCCAAACCCAGACCAAAAAAGCAAACAACCAATACAGTGTTTTGCAGATAAGCAAAAATACGAATCTCTGTACTGATCCACCTGATCAGGAGCATTTCCAGAAACAGGGCCTGAGTGCTGATCAAGAAGATGCCCCAGGCGATATTCCATGGAACCTGGTAGTCGCCTTTCTTAACGGAGAAGGGAGATTTATGCATAACCTGGTGGCAAGAAGATTTAATCTGGATTAATGGTGCGGAGCCAAGTAGGAGTCAATGTTTCGGCAAGCCACGCTTTCAAAGCTTGCAGCAAAGGCAATCTCTCCCCGTTTGGTGGTCCTGAGCCAGACCCTGGACCCAAAAAGCTCTAGGTTCATGCAGAGGCTTGATAAACAATCGCTTTTCTTCGCCTGAGTCAGGTCAGAGGCTGCTCCAGGTGCCGAGCCAGGGTGGATGGGGACAGGGAGACTGAGCGGCAGGCCAGCCACCCGAGCAAAAAGGCAACCAGGAAAATCCAGACCCCTGTCCCCCGGCGGCAGGAGAAAGGCGTGGCCCACCGGGGAGGGCTTGCCGCTCCCAAACCTCAGCAGGTAAGGTGCAAGGCCGCGGCCAGACGGCGCTTCCCGGCTTCGGCGTTGATTACCTGGACGGCCTGGCGGGTGGGGAGCGCCACCAATTCAATGCCCTTATCCCGCAGGTAGTCGGCCAGGTGCGGATCCACCCGCATGTACCCGGGCTGGCCTTGGCCCACCACCAAAATCTCCGGGTCGGCAGCCAAGGCCTCCGCCACATCGGCCAACTGCAGGCGATGGGCCTCCAGGCGCCACCATTCCTTCTTGATGTGCCCCGGCCAGATGAGCAGGTCCTGGGAGTAGGAGACACCGTCAATCACAATGCGGCCGAACTCATAGCTGTCAATGTGCATGCCGGCCCCTCACATGCTGCCGCGCCACGGGTCAAAATAAGGAGGTGTAAACCAGTACTCCAGATTCGGGTCTCCATTATACCATTCCCGGGGAATAGGATAATACCACTCTTCCCAGGGGGGATAATCACCCAGGTGGATCTGTCTGGCTTGCAAAAGGGGTGAGCCTTTCAGGCTGCCTTTGACAACCCCGGCCACCGTCACCTTGCGGCCTTTAACGTACCGGGAAGGAGGCAGGAATTCTTCACTTTCTACATAGAAGGTTCCGCCGTAACCGGGCCCATAAGGCTGCAGGTGGTGATCCAGGTCCCGCTGGTGGACAGCCAGCAGACACATCCCCTCCTGCAACGAGACCGAGATGATTTCGCCGCCCAGAATCACCAGTTTGCCCCGATATTGCTCCGGATTTTCCCGGAGTTGGGCAAAGTTGGCCGGACTGCCGGCTTCCAGGCTCGCCTGCCGGGTGAGGGCCGGAGAAATGACCGGGCCGCACCCCAGCACCACCAGACAAACCAACAGGCTTAGGCCCTTCAGACAGGAGCTGATTGTTTTCATCTCAATTTTAAGGATACTTATATAAAAAAAGAAAGGCAAGATGCTTAGCGGAAATACTGTGCAGGACGGCCGGAAAACCTGGCCCGGCCTGCAGTCTCCCTGCCTGGGGGGCTAGGCGCAATGGAGGCTTGTTTTTTCCCTGGTTTTTCAGCCGGACTGGGGGAGCGGAGTGGGAGTGGAGATGAAGGAGCCTGTCACTGAACAAACTGCCGCGGCGCAGGTGGAGCGGGACCGGGTGGCGGTGGTTCTGTTTCAGCCCCAGTTGCCCGAAAATATCGGCGCGGTGGCCCGGGCGGCCTGCAACATGGGCTTGAAGCGGCTCCTGGTGGTGCAGCCCCACAGCCTGAACCAGGACCGCATGCGCATGATGGCCACGCCGGCCGCGGCCCATATTCTGGAGAACATGGAGGTGCATGAGGACCTGGCCCAAGCCCTGGGGCCCTTTTCCTATGTGGTGGGCACCACCGCCCGGCGGGGCGGGCTGCGCCGGGAGCTGGTGGAACCCCGGGAAATGGCCCGCCGACTGGTGGAAATCACCAAGCACAATGACGTGGCCCTGCTGTTCGGCCCGGAGAGCTGGGGACTGACCAACAAAGAGCTCCCCTTCTGCCACGCCCTGGTGACCATTCCCACCGCAGATTGCCCCAGCCTCAATCTGGCCCAGGCGGTTCTGATCCTGGCCTATGAAATTTTCCTGACCCGGCACCCCCAGCCCCGGTTTGAGCCCCGCCTGGCCAACACCCGGGAGCTGGAGTCCATGTATGCCATGCTCAAGGAGACCCTGGTGAAAATTGACTTCATCAGCCACCAGAATCCGGACTACTGGATGATGAATGTGCGCCGGCTGTTCAACCGCCACGGCCTGCGGGCCCGGGAGGCCCAGGTGGTGAAGGGCATCTGTCGCCAGATTGACTGGTATGTAAAAAAACGTTTGGCCGACGCAGGCCTTGAGTGAGGAGTTTGGCATGAATCTGGCAAATAGGGGCAGCGGGAAGGCTTGCGGCTCCCAGAGAGGCTGCGGTCTTGGTTTTTTCCTGGAAATGTGCTAATGTGCCATAGAAAAAGCCTAACCGCGTTTCAGTCCGGCAGGGGAGCAGGAGCGGCAAGCTCGGCCGGAGACTTCGGTTTGATTCGGGGTTGTTCAGGAATTAAAACGTAATCGGACTCAAGCTGTTTAAACCGAAACATAAATACAGAAAATTGCAGATTGGGGTAATCCCATGAATTTAGCCGAACGCCTTTTGAGAGAAAAGATTCTTACCCGGGAACAGTTGGCTTTGGCCTTGAACCGCCAGAAAAAGCATCGGGGCTATCTGGCCAAACACCTG
>JAFDHU010000076.1 GCA_019308625.1 Deltaproteobacteria bacterium | reverse complement strand
GAGCGCAGGGTTTTCCGACTCCGGTAGGGGGTGCCGAAACGGGCCGGCCGGCTACCCTTCCGGACTTTGCCATACGGTTGAACGCCCGCCGGCGGAAGAGCCCTTTTCCTGCCCCGGGTGGTAGTCCGGTACGGTTTCACCGCAGGCGGCGGCCCTTGAAAGGATTTCTGAACTCCCTTCGGCCCGACTCCCCGCTTAACCCGGCCACTGCCAGCCGGGCTGAATTCCCTGCTTTCTGGCCCGGCCGGGGCGGGTGAAACCGGCGGCTTCCGGCGGCTTGGCCGCCTTGCCCGGCTTGCCCTTCAAACCCTGGGTGGCCGCGGGAGGTGCAACCTTTCCCCGACGAAGGGCCTGGGGCTGCGTGCCCTGAACCCCTGCCTGCGGCCCGCGCCGCATGCCGCGGATGGTTTCGGGTACGGCTGCCGGTCCCCGGCGTACGCCTCGCGCTGGCGGTCCCTGGAAGCCCCGAATCGGACCGCGCCGCAGTCCCTGGGAAGTCTCCGGCCCTTCACCTGGTCCCACCCGCCGGCCGCGCTGTCTGCTCAACTCTTCGGGACGGCCGGGTTTCATTCGGGCGGCACCTTTGGGGGTAACCCATGGGCCTGGGCCACGGACTGCCTTCCCTGCCTCGCGTCCCGCCGGACCTTTCACGGCCACAGGTTTAAGTCGCTGCAGGCGCTCCCGCTGCCGTGGGGTCAGGCGCTGCTGGGCCCTCCGGGGCAGTTCCAGGGCCCGGAATTTCCCCCGCGGCTTGCCGGTGAACGCCACGGCTCTGGCTTTGGGCAGACGTGCCCTGTCCAGAGGCCTCAGGCCCGCCGGACGGACGATGGCCCGGGGGTTGCCCAGGTGCTTGGCGGCGATCTTCACATTAAACACGCGCTTGGGTTTAAGGCGGGACAGGCGGACCGGGTCTTTCACCGGCACGATCTTCCACAGGTGAGGGTTGCGCCGGAAAATCACCCTACCCGGCCAACCTCCCCGGATGTGGTGGATGTGGACCTTTCGGATGTAGTGGTTTATGGTGATGTAGTTGATGCGGGTCACCCGGGAGACATACCTCACGGGCGGTCCCCAGAAATATGCGCCATAAGCCGGACCTCTGAGCAGGTAGGAGGGGTAATAGCTGGGATAGTACCAGGTACGCACCACAACGGTGGCAGGATAAATCACCGGCACATAGTTGATCGGGGCCAGGCAGCCGCATCCGTAATAGGAATAGCTGGGTGAATAAGGCATGCCGAAGCCCAACAGAAACCTGGTGGCCTGGACGAAGATCCAGAAGGGCGCGGCAATGAGATCCAGAACCGTGGAACCGCCGTAATAGCCGGGCGCCCCATAGCCCGGAGGCGGTACATAGTTGGGTGGCGGGATGGGGGCCCAGCCGATGTAAGCCAGATCATCCGGGGTATCCTCCGGGCTGTGACGCCAAGCCACGGTATTGGGGTACCAGGTGCGGCCGGGAACCCATACCCAGCCGTAGTTCTCGGTGGGCATCCAGTTGCCGTAATGGTAGGTGGCCCAAGCCCAGGGTTCATCGGTCTCAAACAAATAACCCTGCTCACTGGGTACCCAGCGGCCGTTGGTGTAGGGGCGCCAGTCCTCCTCCACCTGCGAGGGGTACCACACCGGCCCGTAATCTTCGTAATCCACCCAGCTCCCGTATTGAGACAGCTCGTCATAGAAGATGGCGGCGTCCTCATAGGAGGCCTGGGCCGGCTGCGGTGCCAGGGGCACCCAGGCCACCAGCACCGCCAGGGTCAACAGCAGCAACAGCCTCATGAAATCATGCTTCGACTCCATGTCCGTCTCCTTGACCTCCGGTTTGAAACGGAAAGAGCCCCTCCTGGCAAGTCCCCGGCTTCTTTGCATCCAGGCAAGCAGCCCATTCCCTTAACCGGAGAATTTCCCCGGGGTAATCAAATTCTTTTCGTCATTGTCCCGGCGAACTGTTATTTGTTTTTGTTAATTAGATAACGGTTGGCATTCATTTATTAATTTGGGTCCCCGGGAATTTTTCTGGCCGGAACTCCTGCCTGCCCCGCCTGCTGAAAAACCCCGTCTCAGCCCGCTTCAACGACTTCAGAGCATCTCCCCACCCTGGGGATGAACCCTGACTTTGCCCATATGCAGGAAGCGGACCTCGGCGCTCTGATCGGCAGGCAGAGGGGTCAAGACCGGAATTTCCCGGCCGCTCCAGGGGGAGGGGAGGATCAGACCCAGGGCCAGGGTGCGGTGGCGCCGGTCCAGGAGTCCCACCAGGCGATAGGCGAAAGAGGGCCAGGAGACACAGACCAGGTTTTCAGCCGGAGAGGGGCGCGGGCCTGCCGCGGCCATCTCCTCCACTAGCAGGATGATGCGGCGGCCGTCGGCTTCCCCCCACACCGCGGGGATATCCAGAACCTCCCGGTAGCGTTGGACTTCGGCCTCCTGCAGGGGCCGGCCCTGGCCCAGGGGGGCGCCGCGCCAGCCCAAGTTGTCCCAAGGCAGGTCCAGGCGCCGGGCCCGGGCAAAATACTGCCGGAAGCGCGCCTCCCGGTAGGCCCGGCGCTCTTCAGGAGTCTTGCGCACCACCCGGGCAGACACCGGCAGCCGGACGGCAGGTGCGTCGTTGTATGTCCCCATGGCGTCTAAGAGGGCGTCCAGTTCCCGGCCCCGGGCCAAGGCCAGGAGATGAGCCGGGCGGAGCAGCTCGGCCTGGGACACCTTCAGGCGCAGGGCCGCGGGGCCATGCACCAAGCCGCTGGTGTTGACCACCACGTGCTGTACACCCTGTTCCAGAGCCTGGTCCACCAGGGTGCGGCAGCCCACCGTGACTTCCAGCACCGCGCCCACCGGCGAGGTCTGGCCGATGAAATAGAGGGCGTCCGGAAAGAGACTGTCGTCGCCGGGGAAACGGGGTGGAAAGAGCCCCAGACCCAGGGCTGTGGGCGGACCCAGGTGGGACTGGCCCAAATCCAGGTCTACCAAAGCCGCGGGCAGACCGGCGGCGAAGACCCGGTACACCAGATACCGGGACAGGGTGCTTTTGCCGGTGTCCGTGGCGCCCAGGACCATGGCCACACCGCCCCTCTCCAAGAACCGGGAGGCGGCTTTATCCCAGGGGGGCGGAATGTCCAGATTTTTCAGAAAAGGGAATAGGTCCTGAGGGTTCGGGGCCATGAGTCGGGACTTATCCGAGGCGCCGGACGCCCCTTGCGGGACTTGTTATCATAACGGTAGGAAAAAAGCCGCCGGACTGCAACAAGTCTCGGAGACCATGGGCCCGCGCTCACCGCGGAAACCTAAGCCCCGATCATCACTTTGGTGCCCACGCAGCTCACCATGAAGTTGTCCGGGAAGGCCAAGGCCAACTGGGTCAGGGCCTTAAACCCGGTGCAATGACCGGCAATAATGAGCTGGGGGTTGATTTCCTGGAGCCCCGTGATGGTGTGCCGGATCAGGTCCGGGCCGCCGGCAGTCAGGTGAAAGCCCCCAATGATAGCCGCCACCTCGTTGATACCCGTAAGCTTCTGGGCGTATTTCACCATGTTGACGATGCCGGGATGGGAGCAGCCTGCCATAATCACCAGCCCCCGGCCAGCCACCTGCATCACCAGGGCCTGCTCGTCGCTGAAGGGGTCGTTTTCCTCGGCGCCGGCCACCAGGCGCTTGGGCCCGGGCAGAGGCGTCTCATAAGGGGTGGAGGCCTCCACCGTGCCGGTGAGCAGGGCCTTGTCCAGGATCAGCGTCGGCCCGGTGTTTTCATGCAGTTCCACCCCAGCCTCCAGCAGGGCCTCCCGGTCCAGCTTCCAAGGGCCGAGCCTCCCCCTGGGAGTTACCAGGAGTTTGGGATAATAGCAGTCCTTGTGGAGATAAAGAGGGAGGACCTTCTTGCGGCGCTTAAGGACTTCCTGAAGCCCTCCGTAATGGTCCGGATGACCGTGGCTCAACACCAGGGCGTCCACCTCATCCAGGTTGTGTTCCAGGGCCTCCAGATTGTTGAGCAACGGCAGGGGGGAATTGGCGGAGTCCATGAGAATCTGGCCCTGCTCGCCATCCTTGTGCAAGGTGATCCAGAACGCCAAACCATGAGCGGCCACCAGGGGCTTTTTCAGGCGGCCGAGCACCACCCGCTCCACCACTCCGGGCCGAGAGGGCTCAAACACGTCAAAAAAGTTGTCCACCAGCACTTCCACGGTGACTGATTTGAGAGGAGGGAGCTGCATGCGGCCTCCTTCCAGGGGAATGGGGCAGCCTCCAGGACTCTGCCCTATGTGCTACTCACACTACCCTTCTCGAGCGGCGTCTGTCAAGCAGATTAGCGATTTTCAGGAAGCTTTTATGAACATATGATACCGGCCGATCTTGGAGCCGGGCGGGCTCGGCGCCTTGCCGTTTCGGTTCAACGGTTCATGGAGGCCAGGAATTCGGCATTGCTTTTGGTGCCCCGCATTTTCTCCAGCAGAAATTCCATGGAATCCACCGGGCTCAGGGGCGACAGGAGCTTGCGCAGGATCCAGATGCGGTTTAAGTCATCCGGCGGCACCAGCAGCTCCTCCTTGCGGGTGCCGCTTTTGTTGATATCTATGGACGGGAAGATGCGCTTCTCGGTGAGCTTGCGGTCCAGATGAATTTCCATATTGCCGGTGCCCTTGAATTCTTCAAAGATGACTTCGTCCATGCGGCTGCCGGTGTCCACCAGGGCAGTGGCAATGATGGTGAGGGAGCCGCCTTCCTCGATGTTGCGGGCTGCTCCGAAGAAGCGCTTGGGCCTTTGTAAGGCATTGGCGTCCAGGCCGCCAGAGAGAATCTTGCCGCTGGCTGGCACCACCGTGTTGTAAGCCCGGGCCAAGCGAGTGATGGAATCCAGCAGAATCACCACGTCGTGGCGGTGCTCCACCAGGCGTTTGGCCTTCTCCAGAACCATTTCGGCCACCTGAATGTGACGCTGGGCCGGCTCGTCAAAGGTGGAGCTCACCACTTCGGCCTGGACCGAGCGCTGCATGTCCGTCACTTCCTCGGGCCGTTCGTCAATCAGCAGCACGATGAGTACCACTTCCGGGTGGTTCCGGGAGATGCTGTTGGCGATGTTCTGCAAGAGCATGGTCTTGCCGGTGCGGGGCGCGGCCACAATAAGCCCCCGTTGGCCCTTGCCGATGGGGGTCATGAGGTCCATGACCCGGGCGGAATAGTTGTCCGGGTCCGTCTCCAGGCGCAGGCGCTCATTGGGATAAAGGGGCGTCAGATTGTCAAACAGGATTTTTTCCCGGGCGGCCGAGGGGTCCTCGTAGTTGACCGACTCCACCTTGAGGAGGGCAAAATAGCGCTCCCCGTCCTTGGGGGGCCGGATCTGCCCGAAGATGGTGTCGCCGGTGCGCAGGTTGAAGCGGCGGATCTGGGAGGGCGACACATAGATGTCATCCGGTCCGGGCAGGTAATTGTAATCCGGCGCCCGCAAAAACCCGAAGCCGTCAGGCAGGATTTCCAGCACCCCGCCGCCGGAGATGACGCCGTTCTGCTCCACCTGGGCCTGGAGGATGGCAAAGATCAGCTCCTGCTTGCGCAGGTTGCTGGCCCCCTCCACGTGGAGTTCCCGAGCCAGAGCGGCCAGCTCGTTGATTTTTTTGTGCTTCAGTTCCGTTAAGTTCATATGCTCCTCAACTCTATACTTATACTTCTTGACCCGCCAAGGACAGGTCAAGGCAATAACCGACTTTTTAGGGTTTGGCCGGACTATATTGGCCCAGAAAGGAAGATAAACCTGCAAGTAGGGTCTTCTATAACCTCAAAAACTGATGGATGTGCTGCACGACGAAAAAATGCGCAAAGGTCCTGCTAAATCACACCGGGGGAGATCGGAGGCCTATAACTTGTTATCGTTTCGGATCGCAAATGAATAATCTTAAGGGGAGGTTGCCGGAACGCTATCTTTTTTTTGCGGCCTTGTCAAGATTTTTTGAGAGCCTGCCAAATGTTTTCCACCTGCTTTCTGGTATCGGCCAAAGAGCCCCGGTTGTCAACGACATAGTGGGCCATTTGGCGCTTTTTTTCCAAGGGCCACTGGGCCGCCAGGAGGCCGGTGATTTCCCCGAGGTCCCGCCGGTCCCTGGCCTGCAGCCGTTGCCTTTGCTGAGCCGGCTCGGCATATACTACAATAATGCGGTCATAGGCGTTTTGCAAGCCCACCTCAAACAATAGCGGCACCTCCACGATGGCCAGCTCGGCCCCCGCCTCCTCCAGGCGCTTCAGCCGCTCCTGGAGGAGGCGGGCGATCTCGGGATGCAGGATGGCGCTCAGCTTCTCCCTGGCCTCGGGGTCCGAGAAGGCCAGGCGGGCCATCCGGCCGCGGTCCAGTTCCCCGTTTTCCCGGAAGAATTCCGGTCCGAAGGTGAGCTTAAGCTTCTCCCAGGCCGGGGTTCCCGGCTTGACCGCTTCCCGGGCCGCGGCATCGGCGTCCAGGACCGGGGCGCCCAGCTCCCGGAACATGCGGGCCACCGTGGATTTCCCCGACCCGGCCCCGCCGGTCAAGGCGACTTTCAGCATAACAGGTTTTTCTTGAGGGAGGGGGCCAGGGACCGCGGGCCCCTGCCCCCCTCCCTCAAACTCCCTTCCCCACCCCCCATCTTTGTGGCCGAATTCGTCAACCGAATTATCAATTGGCGTTAAAAGACCATTTCCTTGTCACCCTGAGCCGAAGGCGAAGGGTCTAGATTCTTCAGCCCTGTGGGGCCTCAGAATGACAAAAAGTAAATCAATTTTATCCTGTGGATAAAATTTGGCGCCGCTACTCCTGTTTGCCGGATTTTTTCCAACTTAATTTATATGATGGAACGTTATTTCAGCCCCTCGGGGTTACGGATTCTTTATTAAGCCATTGCAATACATCTTCAAGGTCCCCAGGCAAAGGCGCCTCAAAGGCCACTGT
>JAFDHU010000075.1 GCA_019308625.1 Deltaproteobacteria bacterium | reverse complement strand
GCCAATCTTTTCTCCAACAGGAGAGAAAGACGGAGACGCGCTCCTTCCATGGCCTCCTGGACCGCGTCCCGGCCTTGGCCCACCTGCCGTAGCCCCGCCAGCAGCACCTTGGGCTCCAGGGCTTGGCTGTCCTGGCAGATCCTCATGGCTTGCTCCCAGTCATTCTGGCGCAGCAGGGGCTCAATCCGGCTGACAAAATCCTCTTCGCAAAACCGGTGGTGGTAATAGGTCCAGCCCCGATCAATCATGACCGCCACCGAAGCCACGCTCAAACCCAGGAGCAGCCACAGCACCCAGAGGCTGCCTCCCAGGGTGAACTCCAATAAGGTCCGGGTCAGGTAATCCAAGGCTTACTCCCACAAAAAAGCCATGCAGACTAGGGCTTCCCGCCCGGCGCCTTCATGGCATTTTCCCAGATGGCAGTTTTTTAGTTAACTGTTTTGAGGGGCGTTTCGTTCGCCCGGTGAGCCTTTTTCAACTTCAACTTGAGCAGGCCTCAAAGTCAAGCGGGAGGAAAATTACCGCCAGCCGGCCAAATTCTTGGAGGCCGCCGAGCCAGAGGCAGAGGCAAAACATTTCCTGAGATACCGCAAAAATGGCGGAAGGCGCGGAACAGGGATTCTCAGAGTTTGCCCAAGGGGCCGTGGTCACCGCCACCCGAGATGCCAACCGATGGTTCTGGGGGGTATTTCTGGAACGCTACTTTTTTTGATATCTTCTGGATAAAAGCTGCTTGGCAAGAGATAAACCCATGGCCAAAGAAAAGATCCTGGTGGTGGAGGACGAAGAAGATATCCGGGAGCTGCTCCGCTACAATCTCTCCAGAGAAGGCTACCAGGTGGCCGGCGCCGCCTCCGGGGAAGAAGCCCTGGAGATCGCCGGGAGGCTGCAGCCGGACCTGGTACTGCTGGACCTGATGCTGCCCGGAGTGGACGGCCTGGAAGTATGCCGGCGGCTCAAGCAGGATGACCGGACCCGGGACCTGGCTATCGTGATGCTTACCGCCAAAGGCGAGGAGGCGGATATTGTCGCCGGCCTGGAGCTGGGGGCGGATGACTACATCACCAAGCCTTTCAGTCCCCGGATCCTGGTGGCCCGGCTGCGCGCCGTGCTGCGGCGCCGGAAAACCGAGCCGCCGCCGGCCACCGCCCCCATCAGGATTCACGAGTTGATTATTCATCCCGGGCGCTATGAAGTTCTGCTTGAGGGCCGGCCCCTGGACCTCACTGCCACCGAGTTCCGCCTCCTGCACCTGCTGGCCTGCCGCCCCGGCTGGGTCTTCACCCGCAGCCAGATAGTCAACGCCATCCACGGGGAGGATTACCCCGTGTCAGAGCGCTCGGTGGACGTCCAGATAGTCAATTTGAGAAAGAAGCTCGGCTCGATGGGCAACCATCTGGAGACCGTGCGGGGCGTCGGCTATCGATTCCGGGAATAACCCATGCGGCGAGTACGGCTGTTCTGGCTGATTTTTCCCTCCTTTCTCCTGGTCACCCTGGTCTCTTTGGCGGCGGCCACCTGGTATGCCAGCCACTCCTGGCGACAGTTCTCTTTTAAGGAAACAGCCGCGAACCTGGAAATCAGGGCCCGCTTGGCGGCGGCTCAATTAAAAGGATGGTTTCACCCCGTTGAAGGGGCCAGGATAGACAGACTGTGCAAGCACCTGGGCAAGCTGAGCAACACCCGCCTGACCGTCATTCTGCCCTCCGGGCGGGTGGTGGGAGATTCGGAGGAGGATCCTGCCCGCATGGACAACCACGGGGATCGCCCGGAGATTCGGGAGGCCTTCCAAGGCCGGGTGGGGGTGGCCACCCGATTCAGCTACACTCTCAAATACCATATGATTTATGTGGCGGTGCCCTTGAAAATTCAAGGACAGATCCAGGGGGTGGTGCGGGCCGCGCTGCCGCTGGTTGCCATCACCCAGGCTCTCTGGGGCCTTTATCTCAGGATGGTCCTGGGAGCGGCAATCATCGCGGTTTTGGTTGCGGCCTTGAGTCTGGTACTGGCCCGGCGCCTGACCCGCCCCCTGGAGGGATTGAAGCGCGGGGCCCAGCGTTTTGCCCAGGGCGACCTGGGGCGCAAGCTCCCGGTTGTCGGCACCGAGGAGCTGGGCAGCCTGGCTGAGGCCTTAAACCACATGGCGGCCCAACTGGAGGAGCAAATCCGCACCCTCACGCGGCAGCGCCAGGAGCAGGAGGCTATCCTGGCCAGCATGGTGGAGGGGGTCTTGGCGGTAGATAAGCAGGGGCGGCTCATCAGTCTCAACCAGGCCGGGGCCCGGATGCTCGGAGTCGCCGCGGCGGCGGTGCAAAACCGGTCCATCCAGGAGGTGATGCGGGATCAGGGGCTCCAGTGGTTTGTCACCCGGGCCCTGTCTTCCGAACAGACCGTGGAGGATGATGTGGTTTTACAGGCGGACGGCCAAAGAGTCCTCCAAGTGCGGGCCACCGCCCTTCGGGACCATGAAGGCCGGCCTCTGGGGACCCTGGTGGTTTTTCACGACGTCACCCACCTGCGCCGGCTGGAGAGCGCCCGGCGGGATTTCGTGGCCAATGTCTCCCACGAACTTAAGACTCCTATCACCTCCATCAAGGGGTTTGTGGAAACCTTATTGGCTGGCGCCCTCAAAGAGACAGAAACCGCCGAGCACTTTCTGCGCATTATTGCTAGGCACACGGACCGGTTGAACGAGATTATTGAGGACCTGCTTTATCTTTCCCGGATTGAACAGGATGCCGAACGGGGCCGGATCTTTCTGACCTCCCAGAGAGTCAAGGGAATCCTGGAGGCAGCAGTGCAGGTCTGTGAGCCCAGAGCGGCGGAAAAAGGCATGGCCCTTCACCTGAGCTGCCCGGAGGAGCTCCGGGCCCGGCTCAATGCCCCCCTGCTGGAGCAGGCCCTGGTCAATCTGCTGGACAACGCCATCAAATACAGCCCGGCAGGCAGCCTGGTGGAAGTAGAGGCCGAACGCTCGGGCCCCGAGGTGCTGATCCGGGTGAAGGACCAGGGCCCCGGCATTCCCAAGGAGCATCTGCCCCGCATATTTGAGCGGTTTTACCGGATAGACCCGAGCCGGGAACGGAAATCCGGAGGCTCCGGTCTGGGTCTGGCCATCGTCAAGCACATCGCCCAGGCTCACAGGGGGCGGGTGGCGGTAGAGAGCACTCCTGGGCAAGGAAGCACTTTCTGCATAATAATATCCTAACCAGTAACCAAATATAGGTTTTCGGCTTTGGGCAGGAAATAACTCCTGCTTCAAGTTTTTATTGATGAAATCCAAAGTAACGATGATGTGAAAAAAGCTGAGGCAGGCTCAACAGATGGGAAGTTAATTATTAAAATGACGCTCTTAATCTTTGCTTCTCATCTTTGCTTTTTTCGTGGCCTGGGTATCTTAGTATCTGGGTAATTCACGAAAACCAGCAATAATCCATAATTATATATATTTGCTCTGCCCCCCCGGTGATTGTACCCAGTTTTAAGTCCGGATGGGGATCAAGGGCTATCACGGGAAAAGCGCCGGGGCCCGGCCCGGGACCACCCGGCGCTCTTCTCCTTGGCAGAGAGCTGGTATCTGAAGGGCTTAATTCCGGAGGCGGACTCATAAAGCCATAGAAGGCTGCCTTGATTTTGCCTGCGATTTGTCGGTGGCTCAAAAATTGATCTGAAATACCGTCTGAAATCTTTGATCAGTCCCAAGGTTTGAGTTATTGGTCGCAGGAGCCACCACCCGGGAACCGGTGCCGTTGTAGCCGGTGCCGCCGCTGATTCCGTAATCCCCGCCATACCAGGTCCTCTCATAGGCCAACAGGAGCAAATTCTTCTTGTAAATCTTAAAGGCCATGCCGGTGATTAACTTGGTATATTTGGCGTCCTTGGCGATGATCTGGTCTTGGTCGGCGTTGAACCAATCCATGCGAAAGAAGGCATGGCAGCGATATTCATGGAAGAGCCTCACAGGAATTTTGACATCACCAAATACCGAATAACCGCGGGTCCACAGGGATTTGCCGGGATGTCCCAGAATACCC
The DNA here is from genome assembly GCA_019308625.1 of Deltaproteobacteria bacterium. Taxonomy (GTDB): domain Bacteria; phylum Desulfobacterota; class Desulfobaccia; order Desulfobaccales; family 0-14-0-80-60-11; genus DTHB01. The sequence continues at coordinate 5,632 of JAFDHU010000075.1, read as the reverse complement.
GGCGGGATGGTCCAGTTACCGCTCTGGTTGCCTTTGGTGGCAAACATCTGGAGGATGAGAATAAACCAGGGATGCTGGTAGCTCAAGAACCCTTCATGAACGATCCAATCCGGTGAAAAGTCTTGGTTGCCTTTTCCGTAGAGGCCGAAGTAGCTGACCTGGAAGCCAGGCAAATGGTCAGGCAGAGGCCGCAAGGTGATGCGGTATTGTACCACCTTGTTATCGTTGGCCTCCTTGGCGTGGTACCCTGAGCCATTATAGACCCCTATATGCCAACTGCCGTAACGGCCGTCATAATGATCACTGCCTACGACTTTCTTGGCATTGGCCAGACGACCCCCGAAATTCCCCCGGAGGCTCACCCCCAGATCTGCGGAATTAAAAACCCCGGCCCGCTCCAGGGGCATGGTGCCCTGACACCGGTAGGGGTTGACATGTTCTTCAAAATCCAGCCAGGCAATATGGCCCAGACCTATTTCAAGTTTCATCTCGGTCAAGAACCGGCCCCAATTGGGTGGCCGGAGTTCGGCGTAGAGGTATTTTTGCCGAAGCTTCCAGTCTCCCTTACTATCCTGGTGGAGATCCGGAGTATAACGGAACCGCAACCAGGGCGTAATCTCTTTCTTGATGTTCAGGTAACCCCGGCCCAGGGTAAACCGATTGTAGCCGGTGTGACGGCGACCGAAGATAGGCTTGTCCCCCACGGAATAATCGACATAGGCCAAGGCGCCTACTTTAAGCCCTTTCAAGGCCTCGGGCAGGTGCCAGTCTGCGGCCTTCTCCTCCACCTTCTTTTCCACGGCGGCCACTTTTTCGGTAACTTCAGCGCTCACTTTCTTCTGGGTCGCCGTTATCTTTTCCTCCAGTTTTTTCTCTTGTTCTTTCTCCAGCGCATCTGCTTCTTTTTGAATTTGGCTTGCTTCCTGAGGTGTGAGTATCCCTTTGCGTATCAGCACCTGCAAAAGCGGGTCGCGGGCTCCCCAAGCAGGTGACATCGCCAGGGTTAAGGCCAGCAGCACCAGGGCTCCTATCTCAAGCCCGGTCCGGATCATTCTTGCGGCTAGTTTGGAGTAAAACGATGTTGTTGCTGCTGCAACAGGCAAAAACCTTTTGGATGTTGGCGATTCCATTTTTCCAACCTCCTTTGTGTTAACTTTTTTCCTTAACAGGGTGTTGAAAAACATTATTTTTGTCACCCTGAACGAAGTGAAGGGTCTAGATACCAAGTGAATTTACTAGATTCTTCGCTTCGCTCAGAATGACAAGGTTTCTTTGGGAGAGTTTTTTCACAGCCTGTTAATTAAGGCTATTAAAGAGGGCTTATGTTAACTTGTGATTATGCCTCAGCCTTGGTTTACTTCACTCCCAAAATGCTTTTTGAAGCCTCTTTGCCTGTTTAAGACCTCCTAAACTATTTTCCTCTTGAAGCCGATTGACCTGAATTTAAACGAAAATTAATAAAATAAAGTTAAATAATTGTTAGTTTTTTGTTAAAAGTAACTCAAAATCCCTTTTTTGACTTCTAGCAAAATCCTAACATACGGCTAAACAAATCCTAACAATCGATATTTATATTTGAGCCAAGATAGAAATCAGAATTTTAAAGAGTCGAGGAGGCTTGAATATGCGGAAAGACTTTTGTTTGGCGGGAATAATTGCAGTCATCTTGGCCCTGGTATTTGGGGCTCAGGCTCAACCTCTTACCATCAACGGAGCCGGGGCTTCGTTTCCCTATCCGATTTATTCGCAGTGGGCCTATAAGTATCACCGACTCACCGGGGTAAAGATCAATTATCAATCCATTGGCTCAGGTGCCGGCATCGCCCAGATCAAGGCCAAGACCGTGGATTTCGGGGCCTCGGATGCCCCCCTGACTGCGGAGGAACTGCAGCGTGCCGGCCTCATCCAGTTTCCCATGGTCATCGGCGGAGTGGTGCCGGTGATTAACCTGGAAGGGGTCGGCCCCGGGCAGTTGCGCCTGACCCCCCAGGTGCTGGCCGACATCTTCTTGGGCAAGATCGCCAAGTGGAATGACCCGGCCATCCCGGCACTGAATCCCGGGCTGAGGTTGCCGGATAAAAAAATTACCGTGGTGCACCGGGCCGACGGCTCCGGGACCACCTGGCTCTTCACCCATTTTCTCAGCCACAAGTCCCGCGAATGGCGGGAGAAAGTGGGCACCGGAAAATCGGTTCGCTGGCCTGCTCCCGGCAGCGTGGGAGGCAAGGGGAACGAAGGCGTGGCCAGCTATGTCAAGCGGGTCCAGGGGGCCATTGGCTACGTGGAATATGCTTATGCGCTGCAGAACGAGATGAGCTACGCCCTGCTCCAAAACCGAGCGGGGCGGTTTGTGGCCCCCAATCTTGAAACCTTTCAGGCCGCCGCGGCCAACGCCGACTGGCAAAAAGCCCCGGGCTTTTACCTGGTGCTCAATGACCAACCCGGCGAGAAGAGCTGGCCTATTACCGGAGCCACCTACATCCTGATTCATAAGGAGCAGCCGGATGCGGCCAAGGCCGAGGCCATGCTCAAGTTCTTCCACTGGTGCTACAAGCACGGAGTCGAGATGGCCGAAAAGCTGGGTTATGTGCCCTTGCCCCGGGAGGTGGTGACCCTGGTGGAGGATGTCTGGGCCAGAGAGGTGAAGGTCCGGGGTAAACCGGTCTGGCCCTGAGGGCCAACCTGAAGAACCGGCGTGACGGGTTCAGCTTCACGCCGCGGTCTGAGGGCCGTCATGATTTCCAGGGAAATGACCACCAGGCTCCGGTCGCTGTGGGTATGGGACGAGGTCTTCAAATGGACCGCCGCCCTGTGCGCCTGCCTGGTCCCCCTTCTGCTGGCTGGGATCTTTGCAGGGCTGGTGTATTATTCTCTGCCGGCCATGAAAAAATTCGGCCTCGGCTTTCTGATCTCCCAGGAATGGAACCCGGTGACCCAGGAGTTTGGCGCCGCCAGCAGCATCTTCGGCACCATGGTCTCCACCCTCATCGCCATGGGGTGGTGGGCACCCTTATTGAGCTTCTGGCCGCCATCCCCAGCATCATCTACGGGATGTGGGGCCTGTTTGTCTTCGCCCCCTTCATGGCCGACCATGTTCAGCCGCTGCTGGGCCAAACCCTGGGGTTTCTCCCCCTGTTTCAGGGTCCGCCCCTGGGCATCGGCATGTTGACCGCCGGCATCATCCTGGGCTTCATGATCCTGCCTTTTATCTCAGCCGTCGCCCGGGATGTCCTGGCCCTGGTCCCCAGGACCTTGCGGGAGTCCGCCTTCGGCATGGGGGCCACCACCTGGGAAGTGGTGCGGCACGTGATGATCCCTTATGGCTTGGTGGGCATCCTCGGTGCTGTGTTCCTGGGCTTGGGCCGGGCCCTGGGGGAGACCATGGCGGTCACTTTTGTCATCGGCAACGCCCATCGCATCTCCGCCTCTCTGTTTGCCCCCGGCAACAGCATCGCCTCCTGCTTGGCCAATGAATTCGCTGAAGCCACCGGGATCATCTACATCAGTGCCCTGATCGAGCTGGGACTGGTGCTTTTCCTTCTCACCTATTTGGTTCAGGTGCTGGCTCAATTTCTTTTGCGGCGTCTCTACCGCGCCTGGAGCGTAGGCCTATGAAACCGCGACCTCCCACATTCCGGCGCATGGTCAACCTCCTGGTCAGCATCCTGGGCGGGGCCTCGGCGGTGTTGGGCATCCTGGCCTTGGCCTGGATCCTCTGGGAGGTGGCGGCCCGGGGCCTGGGGGCGTTTAACTGGGCCTTCTTTACCCAACTGCCGGCCCCGCCCGGGGTCAGCGGCGGCGGATTGGCCAACGCTATCATCGGCACCCTGGTCATGACCTTGCTGGCTACAATGTTGGCCGTGCCTCTGGGTCTCCTGGGCGGGGTCTTTCTGTCAGAGTATGGCCAGGAGTCCCGCCTGGCTGATAACGTCCGGTTTGCCACCAATGTGCTCATGGGGGTACCCTCCATAATTATCGGGATTTTCATTTACATCATCCTGGTGTTGCCCCGGGGGAATTTTTCCGGCTATGCCGGTGCGGCGGCCCTGGCGGTCATCATGCTGCCGGTGGTGGTGAGAACCGCCGAAGACATGCTGCGCCTGGTTCCCAACACTCTGCGGGAGGCGGCCCTAGCCCTGGGCGCGCCCCGTTGGAAAGTCACCCTGGCCGTGTTGTTCCGGGCCGCCAAATCCGGTCTGATAACCGGAATCCTCCTGGCCGTCGCCAGGGTGAGCGGGGAGACCGCCCCCCTGCTGTTCACCGCCCTGAACAGCTCATACTGGATGCATTCCCTGGGGGAGCCCACTCCCAATCTGACGGTGACCATCTTCAATTACGCCATGTCCCCTTATCCGGATTGGCAGCAGATGGCCTGGGGGGCCTCGCTGCTGATCACTTTCGGGGTTCTGGCCCTGACCGTGATAGCCCGCATCTCTTTCAAAGGAAGGCACTTATGAAAAACCTCACCTCCGTGGCGATACCCTACCCTTTGAGCGCCCGACCGACTCAGGCGGGGGAGGAGGCGGCCACAGCCGCGGTGCTGACCCTGGAACAGGGCGCTGCCAAAATCGTCTGCCGCCGGTTGAACTTCTACTATGGCGGGATCCAGGCCTTGTTTGACAACAACTTGGAGATCGCCCGGAACAAAGTAACGGCCATCATCGGCCCTTCCGGCTGCGGCAAATCAACCCATATCCGGGTCTACAACCGGATCTACGAGCTGTATCCTGATCATCGGGCCACCGGCGAAGTGCTGCTGGACGGCCGGAATATCCTGGACCCGTCTCAGGATCTGATGGAACTGCGCCGGAAAGTGGGGATGATTTTCCAGAAGCCCATCCCTTTTCCCATGAGCGTCTTTGAAAACATCGCCTTCGGTCTGAGGTTGCACTTCCGGCTGAGCCGGGGAGAGCTGGCCGACCGGGTGGAAGAGGCCCTCACCCTGGCGGCCCTCTGGGATGAAGTGAAAGACCTTTTGTGGAAACCAGGGACGGCTCTCTCCGGCGGACAGCAACAGCGCCTGTGCATCGCCCGGGCCCTGGCGGTGGAACCGGAGGTGCTGCTGATGGATGAGCCCACTTCGGCCATTGATCCCATCGCCACCGCCAGGATTGAGGAATTGATCGTCACCTTGAAAGAGAAATACACCTTGGTGATTGTGACCCACAATTTGCAACAGGCGGCCCGGGTTTCGGATTACACCGCCTTCTTCTACCAGGGCCGCATCATTGTCTTCTACCAGGGCCGCATCATTGAGTTTGACTCCACTCCCAAAATCTTCACCAGACCGTCCCTGAAAAAGACCGAGGAATACATCACCGGCCGCTTCGGCTGAAGAGCGCTGCTACCGGCCATAAGACCATGAGCGTGTTCAAGCGCTATAACACGGTGAGCAAGGAGGAGTTGAAGGCCTTGGTAGGAGAGAAAAACTGACCTATTAGACACCTATATGGACACTAAGCAAAAAAGAGGGGTTGGCCAAAAAAGCCAACCCCTTGATTTTTCTGGCTCCCCGGGACGGACTCGAACCGCCGACCAAGTGGTTAACAGCCACCCGCTCTACCTGCTGAGCTACCGGGGAGTAAGTCTGATAGGCTATGGCTAGGGAACTGAGAGAAAACGCCGGTTTGGG
>JAFDHU010000074.1 GCA_019308625.1 Deltaproteobacteria bacterium | reverse complement strand
GTTCGGGCTGGCCAAATTCATCGGGTTCCCCCAAATAGTCCTGTTTTACGTGGTCTTCCTGGCCAGCCTGCTGGTTTTCAGATACTGGTTTGCCCAGCATCTGCTCAATATCACGGTGTTCATTTCAGCCTTTACGATTTTTGGCTTTTTTTTTCTGTTTTCCCGGGAAGAATGGCATTTGGCCCTATCGGAAATCAAAACACTCCGCGGGCGGAAACCCAGCTCGTAGTTTGTGGTCATGCAGGTCATGCATATCTGCTTCCTGTCTTATGAATTTCCGCCCTATCCCGCGGGGGGGATAGGCACCTATGTGTACCGCGCCTCCCGGGCTCTGGCTCAGGCCGGACAGCGGATCACCGTCATTGCCGGCGGCAACGCTGATACGGTGTGCAAGCCCATGGAGGGGGTTCGGGTGATGCGGCTGCGGTGGGAACCTGCTGGCAGGTTTCTGTGGCAGATCGGGCCGCTCCTGCGCAATTTGCGCAAAGTTTCCAAGCTTTGCCGCACTTTGCACCGGGAGGACCCCTTTCATCTCATTGAGGCTCCGGAGTACCAGGCTGAGGCCTATTATCTGCTGCCGGACCGGCCAGCCCCGGTTATCACCAAGCTGCACACCTCAGGAGTATTTCTCTGGGAGCTGGAGTCCCGGGCGCGAGGCAAAAACCCCTTGAAACGCCTGGCAGCCGGCTTACTGATCCGGCTTTCCCTAGGCCGGCTGGAGAAGCGGGTGATACACCAAGCCGACAAAATCCACGCCCCTTCTCTGGCCATCAGCCGGGTGACCCAGCAGATGTACGGTGTGAATAATGGCGAAATTGACCATGTTCCCTATCCCTTTTATCCTTCCCAGCTTACCGCGGACAACCCCAGGGATGAGGACACCGTGCTGTATGTGGGACGGCTGGAAGTCTGCAAGGGGGTTCATCTTTTCGCCCGCATCATCCCTGCGGTCCTGAAGGAGTTTCCCCGCACCCGGTTTGTTTTTTTGGGGAGAGATTTCCCATACAAAGGTGAGGTTTCTCTGAGTCAATGGCTGCGGGGGAAATTGGGGGCGCAATCCCGGCAGTGCGAATTTTGGGGGGAGGTCCCCTACTCCCGGGTCTGGCACAGCCTGCGCCGGGCAGCCGTATGTGTCTTCCCTTCGCTGTGGGAGAACTTCCCCAATGTGTGCCTGGAGGCCATGGATGCCCAGGCCTGTGTGGTGGGAAGCTCAAGGGGCGGAATGGCGGAAATGCTGGTGGAGGGGGAAAGCGGCTTGCTGGCCGACCCTTACCGGCCGGAGACCTTTGCCGAGAAAATCAACCTGGCCTTGGCTTCACCAGCCTTGAGGCGGCGTTTGGGACAAGCCGCCCGGCAGCGGGTCTATGAACTTTATCGGCCCGAAGTCATTATCCCCCGACAGTTGACGGCCTATCAGCGGGCCATCCGCCGGTTTCAAGGCGCCGGAGGAGAGCCGGAGCAGACTGTTTCAGCGGCCGGCAAACTGTAATGGTTTGATGGAAGACATTATGGGCCAAAACCCTCAAGGAACAGGCTTTGTGGTTATCACTCCTGCCCAGAATGAGGCGGCCTATCTCGGCCAAACCATTGACTCCCTCACTGCCCAGACCCTGCTGCCCCAGGAATGGGTGATCGTGGATGACGGCTCGGTGGACGAGACCTTTCAGATTGCCCAGCAGGCAGCCCGGACCCAGCCCTGGATCAAGGTGGTGCAGCGGGGCCCAGCCAAATCCCGTCGCCTGGGAGCCGGGGTGGTGGAGGCCTTTGACTTCGGCCTGCGACAGGTGAGTCGCCGGGATTATACCTTCATTTTTAAAATTGACGCCGACATCGTCCTGGGCCCGCGCTATTTTCAAACCATTCTGAGCAAGTTCACCGAAAATCCTCGATTGGGTGTTGCCACCGGCGTGGTTTACCAGTTGATGGAAGGCCGGGAAGTCAAAACCCGGTGGCTGCCCCTGGGGGTGGCCGGCGCGGTCAAATGCTGGCGCAGACAATGTTTTGAGGAAATTGGCGGCTTGGTGCCAGGATTGGCCTGGGACGGCATTGATTCCTTTGAAGCCCTGCGCCTGGGCTGGCAGGCCCAGACCTTTGAGGACCCGGAGCTTAAAGTATGGCACCTGCGCCCGGAGGGCTCCTCCGTCAAAAGCCGCTCCCGGGGCTGGGTGCGGCGGGGCCAAGCCATGCACTTTGTGGGGGCCCATCCCCTCTGGGTGTGGGCCAGCGCCTTCTACCATATGGCGGAGCGGCCATTTATCCTGGGGGGAATCTGCATGCTCCTGGGCTACCTGGGAGCCTTCCTCCAACGGGCACCGCGTTATGAGAATCTGGCGTTCCGGCGGTTTCTGCGCCGCTGGCAGCTCAAGTACCTGGCCGGTTCCCTGAGATTGGCTTAAACCATGCGTAAACTGAAGCTCCTTTTGGCCCGGGCCATTACCCGGCTGGCCTGGCAGCTCGGTTACCGGAGACGCCCAAGCGCCGGCTATGTTCCGGTACTCTGCTACCACCGGGTGTTGCCGGAGCTCCTGGAAGATGAGAACAACCCGGTTTATACCCTGCTGCCGGAGCAGTTTGAGGCCCAGTTGGCCTTTCTGGTCCAGGAAGGCTTTGTGTCCCTGTCCCTGGATGAGTTCGGTGAGATGGCCCGGGGGTTGAAACCTGCCCCTAGCCGGGTGGTGTTGCTCACGTTTGACGACGGTTATGCCGACTTCCACGCAGTGGCCTGGCCCCTGGCCCAAAAATACAACGTCAAGCTGAATCTGTTCATATCCACCGGCCTGATTGGCCAATCCGGACCGGTGATTATGACCCAAAACGGCTACCGGTTCCACTCCGGTGAGGGCCCCTCCCTTTATTATCAGGGCCACCTGGAGAAGTTCCCCCACCTGTGGCGACCTCTGACCTGGGAGGAGGTCAGGGAGATGGGCCGAACCGGGGTTGGCTTCGGTTTGCATGGCCATACCCATCGCAATCTGGTTGACCTGGACAAAACCGAGCTGGTTGAGGAATTATTCGCCGGAGTCCGGGCCTTCCGGCATCATCTGGGCTACAGCCCTCGATTTTTCGCTCTGCCTTACGGGGATTACGGGAACAATCTTCCAGAAATAATGGCTGTCCTGAAAGAGTGGGGTTGCGACTTCATCTTCACCGTGATGTGGGGTCGGGCCCGGCTTTCTTCCAGCAAAAGAGTTTTCCCCCGGATTTGTATTCACCAACAGGATTCCCTGGAAACTCTCCGAATGAAGCTCTTGGGAGCCTACGATTGGCTGGAAACGGTGGGTCATTTCCTGCGTAAGACCAAGGGCTTGGGGACATAGCAGCGGCCGCCGGGGTGAAGTCTTTAAAAGCGCCGGCTATGGAGGCCCTGGGTTGACAATTGGGTCTGAAACCAAGGAATCAGTCAACCGGACGGTGGTATGAACAATTCCAATTGGGAAAGCATTGAGCGGTTCGGGCTGGACAACCTGGAGATGGATGCGGACACCCCACACGCCTTCTGCGATCTCAAACTCGCCCGTTGGCAAACCATGCTGGATTGTCATTTTATTGAAAAGAAGGTCCTCTCCGGCCTGCCCGCCGAACGCCGCAGCCAGCTGTCCGTGCTTGATGTGGGTGCCGCCAAGGGCAGGATGACCAAGGAATTCGCCAGGATGGCCAGCCTGTGTGTGGCGCTGGAACCGTTCCCACCATTCTACCAATATCTCCGGGCCCGTTTCGAGAATATAGAAATACATCAGAAAACCCTTAATGAATATGCTCGCATTGCCGACAAAAAATTCGATCTCATCTTCATCAGCGGAGTGATATGTTATTTGACCGATGATGAGGTTCCGGTTTTTCTGAAAAATGCCTACAACCTGCTGAAAGAGGATGGCTTTCTGATTATCCGGGAACTCTGCCCTTATCCCCACTGGGATCAGGATGCAGGGCTAGAAATCATCAGGCCATCCCACACCGTCATATCCTTTCTGAAACAAGCCGGATTTAAAACGGTTTCCTGCCACCGGGCCTATCCCGTCAATCTTCCCTACAAATTGTTTTCCAGGTGGCCCAACCGGTTGACCGAGTGGCTCTGGCGGACCTTAAGTCATAAAATCACCTACCCTTGGTGGCGAATCATGGCCGACTTGAATCTTTTCCCGCACCAATCCAGAAGTTATCTGCATTATCTTGTCAGAAAAGATTGATCCAGACCAAGGCGGGCCATGGTTACAGGTCAGGGAAGGAAAAGTGTTATTTGTGGAGGAAGTACGGGGCATTAAAAGAGATGCCGGCGCTTCCTCAGCCACCTTGAGACAGGCTGGGGCAGGTAAGGACGCAATTGCTGTTTCAGAGTGGGGAGGAGGTGGCTGAAATGAAGCGTGAGCTTGGGAGGGGGGTTGAAGGGAAAGGCCAGCAATTCCGGCCACATGGCCTCAATGAGCTGACGATAAAGGGGATGATGAGGCCCGGCCCGGAGCTCCCGGGGGGCAGAAAGCAAGGTGGTGAGCAACCGGCGGCAGTTGAAGGGGCTGAACTCCTCCACCGCTAGGTCCTGTTCGGCCGGATACTGGGCTCCCCAGGTGCCCAGATCCTGCTCCCACATAAGCAGATCCAGAATATTGACATCGTTTGTTCCGGAAGCGGCCAGACCGGCACGCCATTCCTCCAACTCCTGTATGACAAATGTCATACCAGGATAGCCCAGCCCTTGGGCCAGCTCCTCAGTAGAGGGATTGCAGGGGTTCAGCCCAAAGCGGCTTTCATAGTAATTCCGGCAGACCTCGCTGCCATTGCCATTTATGTTAACCCTGGTCTCCCCGTCCATTAACCGGGCGTAAATCATGCGGGTCTTCGGCAGCACCCGGGCGCCTGTGACGTTGCTGGCCAGCAGGCCTACAAACCATCCAGGCAAAATCTCCTCAGAGTTCTTGAGCACAAAGTTGAGGCCCATTTTTTTCGTCAAGCGGGCCGGCACCCAGATATCGGGGTGGTTTTCTGGGAGCGCTCCCTGTCGGTCCACATAGTATTCGATATGCTCCGCCATATGGCGGGAGGCGGCTAGCAGGACGCGGCTGTCCCAGCCGGAGGTAATCGGCTGGGTGAGGGATGTCCGCCGGGTTATCGCCGCAAAGGAGCCCTGGAGGATTCCAACAGCAGCAGCCACGATCTCTTCAACCCCCCTTTTTTCCAGCGGGACCAAAGGAAAAAAGCGGACCGGCTGACTGGCCCCCAATTTCAGAAAATGGTTGGGCAGCAGGCGATGGCAGTTTTTATAGATCGTCCTGGACCCCACCCAGGCTGATTCCTGTCGGGCAAAGCGCGGATTCAACACAAAGGCCAAAAGCCCTTCGTCGTCTTCCCTTTCCAGCCCTACGGCTGCCTTGATGATTTCCGGCTGGGAGCCGCACCAGGTCCCCAGCTCAGGACTGGTGTAATATACCGTGCGGAACCCCAATGCATCCGTGAAAATCCAGGAGCCTTCCCGGTTCTGCAAGAGGAGAGCCCACCGGCCTGACAGAGGTTCGCAGCCGGCCAGCAGGTCGGCCAAGTCCTTGCAGCGCTGCGCCAGATCCCGGACGATATCTTCCGAGGTTCTGGAAGGATTTAAAGGGTCAAGAATAAAGCCCAGCAGGGTCAGGGTGGTTTCTGCCGTGGAATGGCTGACCACTTCCAGATCCGGGTGGGCCGAGAGCACCAATCCGTGGGCCAAATAAAGGGTCCTCCAGCGGGAAGTGGGAGTGAAGGGTGCCGGCCCCAGCAGGAACTGGCGGCGGAAAAGCAGGTTCGCAAAGAAACTGCTCAGCCCAGCCGGACTTTCATGAGCCACTGACATGAAAGCAAGTCTCCTGACTTGGCAGGGTGCGGGTCAAATTGCCGGAATCTCTTACCTCCGCCGGAGTATCCGGCCTGCCTGATAAAAGGCCAATGCCCGAACAGCCAGATGCTATCCCTCCTGGGGGGCCGATTGAGACTTGACCGCCCGTACCGCCAGGAGCACTTCAAAGTCGGGATCCGTGGCCTCCAGCTCTTCCGGGAGCAGCTCCTCGGCTGCCAGTCCATGCAGAAAGGCCACCGCGGCCAGCACATTGCCAAAGGCAGTCACGCTGATATCACCAGAGGGGAAGGCTTCCCGAAAAAGTCTTTCCGCGCCGCTTTTGGTGAATCTCCACGTGTCCTTCCAGGTTTCCAGGAAGGAAGGGCGGGCCACCCGGCTCAGCCCCGGAAAGGTGGCCAGCAGCACCCCTCCAGGTTTAAGAATCCGATAACAGGTGCCCACCGCGGCCCGCACGTCAAATATCACCTGCAAGGTCTGGGTCAGGATAAGGCAGTCAAAGGCCTCCGTGGGAAGCTGGTCGCCGGTGGCCAGGTCCCCCACGATGGTCACATCAGGCTTTTTCAGGTTGACATGCAGGACATCGGACCGGGTGACCCGGTCGCCCCCGAACTGCCGGGTGTAGCGCGGGTCGCCGATTTCCAGCACCCGGCCCCGGATGTCCAAGGCGTGCCAGCTCAGAAACTTCTCAATGTAGTAGCGGTCAATGGGCTGGCCCCGGTCAAGCCCGAAGTTTTTGCTTACCGGGTTGAGCCGCCGCAAATCGCCCCAGTCCAGGGCGCCCAGGGGCGGCCAGCGGGTGTATCTGTCCAGTTTCCGCTTGCGGTCCCGCAGCCAGCGATATGCTTTGGTGAGCAGGTCAACAGGCATGGGGGCGATTTGACACCTTGGAGGCGCGCCTCTATTGGGATAACCCAGAGCATGAGGTCATAGGACTGCAATAATGCCTGGCCTGAAGCTCCGGGAACTGAAAGGAAGGATATCACAAATAAGGAGGAAGCGTAACCGGCGCAACCAAGGGATTGAGCGGTTTTGATGGAAGCGCGGCCCCCAAAGAGAAGGAATGCAAACTTTGGCCAGAAATCATTGGCCGCCGCTGGTCCCGAGTGTCATTCTGGCTTATGGAAAAAACTTTTAGAAAGGTAAAAATCAGGATAGAGGGGAATTCGGGCCAAACTTGCGTATGCGACAGAAGCCTAATCAGGGGGAAAAACCAGCCGTCGGAAAACCAGAGATTCCCCCACGGGAGGGCTCGCCAGCCGCAATCTCGCCTGACTGGCGGAGGATAGGAGGCTGGGGACCGATGTATTCATCTTCAAGGACGCCGGCCTTAACTTCGCCTCCGGCCTGGGTCTGGTCACTCGCTTAAACCCCGGCAACCCGGGCGTGGAGCTGTCTTTTTATGCCACCTACCGCCCGGCCTTGCCCCAGCAGACCCGCTGGCTGGGTCTGGTCTCCCGCGGCAGCAATACCTGGGAGGTGGAGCTCTACCAGCGCCGCCGGCCGCCTTTGGGCAAACCCCAGGCACCTGCCGGCCCCACCCCGGAAAGGAATCGAAATTTACCGCCGTAGCCTGAGAGGATGAAAGCCAACAACCATGCTGGATAACAAGAAAATCCTGGTGGTCATGCCCGCCTACAACGCCGCCCGGACCTTGGGGCGCACCTTCCGGGATATCCCCTTCGGGGTGGTGGATGAGGTGCTGCTGGTGGATGACGCCTCCCACGATGAAACGGTGCACCTGGCCCGGGAGCTGGGCCTCCGCTGTTTTCTGCACGAAAAAAACCTGGGCTATGGCCGCAACCAGAAAACCTGCTACACCGAGGCCCTGAAATCGGACGCTGACATCATCGTTATGCTGCACCCGGATTACCAGTATTCCCCTAAAATCATCCCGGCACTGGCCGGGCTGGTGGCCAGCGGGGAGTATGAGGTGGCCATCGGCTCCCGCATTCTGGGGGGCAAGGCCCGGCGGGGAGGGATGCCTGCTTACAAATACCTCGCCAATCGCATACTCACCTTTATCCAGAACCTGGCCCTGGGAGCCAAACTCTCGGAATATCACACCGGGTTCCGGGCCTTCTCCCGCCGGGTGCTGGAGACCCTCCCCTTGGAGGAAAAC
>JAFDHU010000073.1 GCA_019308625.1 Deltaproteobacteria bacterium | reverse complement strand
CTGCAAGGGACTTGCCGGCAAGGCGGCTGCAAAGGAAATTGGATGAGTAGCATTGGATTTTTTGAATTTTCCGGGGTCAGAGGGTGGACCCGGATAAATTTTCCCCCAGGCTAGGGAGATCTTAAGGAGGGATATCTTAAGGTGAGGCCATCGGCACGAAAAACGCTGCTGCTGGCCGCGAGCTGGCTGGCGGTCTGCCTTGCGTGTCTGCCGGCCGCGGCGCAGGATAGCGGACCCTTTGCCCAGGTGGTGGAACACACTCTGAAAAACGGCATGAAAGTGCTGGTGCTGAGGGAGCCCCGGGCGCCCGTGGTCACCCAGCAGGTCTGGTACCGGGTGGGGTCGCGCAATGAACGGCTGGGCAAAACCGGACTTTCCCACCTCACCGAGCACCTGATGTTCAAGGGCACGGAAAAATACGGCCCCAAGGAATTTTCCCGCATGGTGCAGCGTTATGGCGGCAGTGAGAACGCCTTCACTGGCCGGGATTTCACCGCCTATTTCCAAATCGGTCCGGCCACGGAACTCAAACGCTGGATGGAAATGGAAGCCGACCGCATGCGCCACCTCAAAGTGAGTCCCAAAGATTTTGACACCGAGCGGCAGGTGGTGCTGGAAGAGCGGCGCCTGCGCACCGAGGATGATCCGGTGAGTTTTCTGGTGGAAGAAACCTGGGCCGCGGCCTTCAAGGCCCACCCCTACCAGTGGCCGGTAATCGGCTGGTACCACGACATTGAAAGCTTGTCCTATCAGGACTTTAAGCGCTACTATGATACTTACTATCAGCCCAATAACGCCACCTTGGTGGTGGCGGGGGACGTGGACCCCAAAGAGGTCCTGGACTTGGCGGAGAAGATCTACGGGGTCATCCCCAGGGGGCCGGAGCCGCCGCTGGTTACAGCCCAGGAGCCCCAGCAGTACGGAGAGCGGCGGGTGATAGTGCAGCGGGAGGCCCAGTTGCCTTATCTCCTCATGGTCTATCATGTCCCTAACTGGAAGCACCCCGATAGTTTCGCCCTGGAGGTCCTCAACGAATTGCTCTCCCAGGGACGCTCCTCCCGCCTGTACCACCGGCTGGTGTATAAAGAGCGTCTGGCCCTGGAGGCGGGCAGCGACTACAGCCTGGACACCCGGGACCCGTCGGTCTTCGTGCTTTACGGTCAGCCGCTGCCTGACAAAACCGTGGCCCAGTTGGAGGCCGCCCTGGACCGGGAAGTCCGGCGCCTGCAAACCGAACTGGTGGGCGACCAGGAGCTGCAAAAGGTCAAAAACCAGGTCACCGCCGGTTTCTACATGTCGCTGGACTCCCTGTTTTTCCGGGGCATGCTGCTGGGCAAGCTGGCCACCACGGCCCGCTGGACCCTGGTAAAGGAATATCTGCCCAAGATTCAGGCGGTCACCGCTGAGGACCTGCAGCGGGTGGCCCGCCGGTATTTAATCCCTAACAACCGCACTGTGGGCGTTTTGTCACCCTTGAAGACTGACAAGCCCATCAGGGGCCGGTACCGCCCCGGCGGTCAGATCCGGTAGCGGAGGGCTGCTTTTCGGAAAATGGCAAGACTGAGACGATTTCACCTGCTGGTATGGCTGCTTTTGGGAGTCTTTCTGGCGGTCAGCGCCGCCCCGGCCGCCGAACCCTATCCGGTCCTGGGGGTGAAGGGAGAGCTGCCCAACGGGTTGGTATGGCTCTTCTCTGAACAGCACAGCCTGCCCGTGGTGGTTATTCAGGTGATGATCAAGGCTGGGGTGCTGCGCGACCCTCCGGGTAAGGAGGGCTTGGCCAACCTCACCGCCCTGCTACTGCTCCAGGGGACCAAAAAGCGCAGTGCCACTCAGATTGCCCAAGAGCTGGATTTTATCGGGGCTCGGATGACCTCCCGAGGGTCCGATGATTTCTCCCTGTTGAGCCTGATGGTGCTCAAAAAAGACCTGGCCGCCGGCCTGGATTTACTTGAGGATGTGCTGTACCATCCGGCTTTCTCCCCCAAAGAGATGCGGCGCAAAGTCTCCCAGTTGCTGGCCTCCTTCAAAAGCGACGAAGATGAGCCGGGCATCGTGGCCTCCCGGGCCTTCTGCCGGCGCCTCTACGGCGACCACCCTTATGCCCATCCGCCCAAGGGCACACCTGCAGGGCTCAAGGCCATCAACCGGAAGGACCTGGTGCAGTTCTACCGCACCTATTACCGGCCCAACAACGCTATTGTCACGGTGGTGGGGGATTTGTCCCGGCAGGAGGCGGAGAGAATGGTCAGGGAGGTCTTCGGCTCCTGGAAACAAGCTCCCATCCCGGAGCTCAAGCTTCCTCCGCTCCCGCCTCTTAACAACCCCGAGGTCCTGGTAATCAATAAAGATATAACCCAGGCCAACATGATCTGGGGCCATGTGGGGATTGCCCGGGACAACCCTGACTTTTACGCCTTTCAGGTCATGAACTATATTCTGGGAGGCGGCGGGTTCGCCTCCCGTCTGATGGACAATATCCGGGAAACCCGGGGACTGGCCTACAGTGTGGGAAGCACTTTTGATCCCGGCCTGTTCCCCGGTCCCTTTGCTGTGATGCTGGAGACCAAAAATGCCAGCGCCGGGGAGGCGCTGGCCCAGGTCATCCGGGAAGTGAAGCGCATCCGGACCCAGCCGGTCTCCCCCAAAGAACTTCAGGACGCCAAATCCTTTTTTATCGGCAGTTTCCCCCGGAAAATGGATTCCCTGGGCAAAAGAGCCGCCTTGTTAAGTTATGTGGAATTTTACGGGCTGGGTCTGGATTATCCGCAACGTTACCCTGAACTGGTAAAAAACCTCGCCCCCGCGGATATCCAACGGGTGGCCAAGAAATATCTGCACCCGGACAAGTACCTCTTGGTGGTGGTGGGGAATCAGGACAAAATGCCCCAGTTTGCCCCAACCAAGCTTTCGCAGACCGAAAAGGAGAAGAAAGATGAAGCGAAGCAGCCTTAATCTGGCCATTGCCGGGATATTGGTGGTGGCCCTCCTGGCCGCGGCCCAGGCCCTGTCACCCATCCGGTGCACTCAGGCGGGCTTGATCCCGGAGACTTTTGCGGACATCGCCGAAAAGGATTCGCCTGCAGTGGTCAACATCTTCACCGAAAGGATGGTCAAAGGCCGGGAGCGGATAAGGGAGTTCTTCGGACCCATGCCTTTCGGACCCCGCGACCCCTTCAAGGAGTTCTTTGAAAAATTCTTCGGTGACATTCCCAAACATTTCAAGCAGCGCTCCCTGGGTTCAGGCTTCATCATTGACCCCAAAGGGCTGGTAATCACCAACAACCACGTGATTGAAGGCGCCGATAAGATCAAAGTGAAGCTGGCCGGGGGCAAGGAGTACCGGGCGGAGGTCAAGGGCCGGGACCCCAAGACCGACCTGGCCCTCCTGCAGATCAAGGGCCAGGGGCCCTTCCCCTATCTTACCCTGGGGGACTCCGATGCCATCCGGGTGGGGGACTGGGTGGTGGCGGTGGGCAATCCCTTCGGGTTGGGGCACACCGTTACCCAGGGAATCATCAGCGCCAAGGGACGGGTGATCGGCGCCGGCCCCTATGACAATTTCCTGCAGACCGATGCGGCCATCAACCCGGGCAACAGCGGCGGGCCGTTGATAAACCTCAAGGGAGAGGTGGTGGGCATCAACACGGCCATTGTGGCCACTGGTCAGGGAATCGGCTTCGCCATCCCCAGCAATCTGGCCAAGACCATCATCCCCCAACTGGAGGAGAAGGGCAAGGTTACCCGCGGTATGCTGGGGGTGCTGGTGCAGACGGTTACTCCGGAGCTGGCCAAGTCCTTTGGCCTGGCCGAACCCCGGGGAGCGCTGGTGGCCGAGGTCAATCCCGGCTCTCCGGCAGAAAAGGCTGGCATTAAGCGGGGGGATATCATCGTTGATTTCAATGGCACTCCCATCAAGGAAATGAACGAACTGCCCCGGCTGGTGGCGGCCACCCCGCCGGGCACCAGGGTGACGGTGACCGTGCTCCGGGACGGCAAGGAAAAGACCTTCTCCCTTACCGTGACCGAGCTCAAGGAGGAGCGCCAGGCCAGGGGGCCCGAAGAGCGGGGCGAGGAAAGCACTGTGGGGCTGATGGTGGAGGACCTTACCCCGGAGCTGGCCCGGCGGTTCGGCCTCAAGGAACGGCGGGGGGTGGTGGTGATGCGGGTGGTCCCCGGTTCTTCCGCCATGGAGGCAGGCATCCGCCCCGGGGATGTGATCCTGGAATTCAACGGCCGCAAGGTGACTTCGGTGGGCCAGTTTCAGAGGCTACTGCGGCAACAGCCGCGGGGCTCCTACGTGCGTCTGCTCATCCGGCGGGCCGGCCACACCTTGTACATCAGCCTGGAAATCCCCAAAGAATAAACCCACAAATCCCGTCACTCATAGGGCCGTCTGACCGGATGAGGCCGGGCGGCCCTGTGGTTTTCCCGGTGAGCGAAACACTAATTTTTGGTGATAACGATAAGGGTCTTTTCGTTTACCAGGGGAAAAATTTCTTCAATGTGATGGTTGAACATGGAGATGCAACCCCAGGTCCAGTTCTCACCGGACAGGTTCTTCAGGGGGTCGTCGGTGCCGTGGATGCCGATTTGGCCGCCGATGTCCGCGTCATAGGGGATGAGCCCCCGGCGCTTGGCCCGGGAGAACTTGAGCCAGTTCTGAGTGTTGGGATAGTCCAGCAAGATAAACTTGGACCAGCGGGGATGCTCAAACTTGGTGACCACCCGGTAGACCCCCTCGGGGGTGCAAAGGTCTCCCTGGCGCAGCTTGTCGGCCCGGGGATTGCGTCCCAATACCACCGGGTAGGTCTTCAGGGGCGTCAGCCCCCGATAAACGGTCAGTTTGCGGGTTTTTTTGTGAATCACAATGACCGTGGGTTTGGGCCCCCGGTGTCCGTAGCCGTTTTGGTCCAGGGCCTGTTTGACCAGTTGCTGTTCAGCGGTCAGATAGGCGGGCTCTGCTGGCAGGATGGGCAGGGGCTGTTTGACGGTTTGGTCGGCAAGTTTCACTCTGCCGGCGCCGCAGCCGGCCAGAGTCAAGGCCAGCAGGCCCAAAACACAGCAGTTCACCAAGTTACGCATTGGATCAACCTCCCCCTTTGATATCCGGCGTAACTTAAGGCACCATAGCAGAGATGTGGCCAAGATGCAACCGTCGGTGAAAGGTGCCACTGCATTGGAGCGCCGGGCGCGGCGGTCTTTGAGGCGACCATGGCCATTCATCTGATAATTGACGGCTACAATCTCATTCGCCAATGCCCCACCCTCAGCCTCCTGGACGCTGTGGACCTGGAGGCGGGACGGGAGGCCCTGCTGGAGGCTCTGGCGGCTTATCGCCGCCGGCGGCCGCAGCACCGCCTCACCGTGGTCTTTGACGGCTGGCAGAGCGGGGACCTCAAAGAGACCCGGGACCAGTTTCAGGGCATAACCGTAATTTTCTCCCGCCGGGGAGAGCGGGCCGATGAGGTGATCAAGCGCCTGCTGGCCCGGGAGCGGCAGCGGGCCCTGGTGGTCAGTTCGGACCGGGAGCTGCAGGAGTATGCCCAGCGGGTGGGAGCCGACTGGCTGGAAGCCGGAGATTTTGACAATGTTTGCCTGAGTGGGACCTCCAAGGAATTCCCCGAGGAAGAAGAGGACCGGCCCCGCCGGGGCACCAGAAAAAAAGGGCCGGCCCGGCGCCTCTCCAAACCGGAGCGCCGCCGCCGGCAGCGCCTGAAAAAGCTGTAGCACTCGGGGGAAACGGAGACCGTTGCGAAAAGCTATTGAGGGAAGGGCCGGGGGGCCAACGGCCCCCCGCCTTCCCCTCAAGCTCCCCTCCCAACCCCCCGATGCGGGGTTGGGGGAGTGGGTTTGGGAGAGGGAGGCAGGGGTCCGTGACCCCTGGCCCCCTCTCCCAAACATTATTTGCAACAATCTCAATCTATAAGGGAACGGCCGTTCAATCCGGATGTCCCCCAAGATACCTTTCCAGCCTTATTAAGGCTTCGGCCAGATTTTCCAAGGAGTTGGCATAGGAAAATCTCAGATAGCCCTCACCGCCCTGGCCGAAGTCAATGCCGGGGGTGACCCCCACCTTGGCCTTCTCCAGGATGTCAAAGGCCAAAGCGTATGAATCTGAAGACAGGTGGCGGGCATTGACGAATACATAGAAGGCTCCGGTGGGGGGCACCGGGATGCGGAAGCCCAGTTTTTCCAGCCCGGCCAAAAGGAACCGGCGGCGCTCGTCGTAGATCTCCCGCATGCGGGCGATGTCCGGCGCGGCCTGGGTGAGGGCGGCGATGCCCGCCCGCTGCACAAAGGGATTGGCGGAGATGAAGAAATTTTGCATGAGTTTCTGGAGGGGCCGCACAAAGGCCGGAGGGGCAATGAGATATCCCAGGCGCCAGCCGGTCATGGCGTAAAGCTTGGAGAAGCCGTTAATGACAAAGGCCCGGTCGGTGAACTCCAGGATGCAGTGCTCTTTGCCTTCATAAACCAGGCCGTGGTAGATTTCGTCGGACACGATATAAGGGCCCAGCTCGGCCAGTTGGGCCATGCGCTCCGCCGACAGCAGGGTGCCGGTGGGGTTGGCCGGGGAGTTGATGATAATGGCCTTGGTGCGGGGGGTAAGAAACGCGGCCAGCTCCTCGGGCCGGAACTGAAAGCCCTCCTCCTCCTTCACCGGCACATAGCGGGGCACCGCGTCCACCAGACGGAGGAAGTTGGGGTAGCAGGCGTAGTGGGGGTCGGTGAGGAGTACCTCGTCGCCGGCATCCAGCAGGCCGGCGAAGACCAGGACCATGGCCGG
>JAFDHU010000072.1 GCA_019308625.1 Deltaproteobacteria bacterium | reverse complement strand
TTTCGGTCCATAAGAAACTGCATGGCCCGCTGGGCGTGGGTGGTCATGTTGGTGATCACCCAGGTCAGGTGCCCCTGGACCTCATGGAGGGGGCCGGCGTTCACCATGCCCACCAGTCCGGTCATCACGGTCTGGACCCGCACCATCTCCGGGTCTTTGATCATGCTTTGACTCAGGGCCACCTCCCGGTCCAGGGCCCGGAAATACTCCGTCAGGACCTTGCGCCCACCCGCCTGTTCGGCATCCCTGAGCTGCAGCACGGTGTTCAGCAGGCTGGAGGCAATCAGCAGCTCGGATTTGAGGCGGTCGGTCAGATGAAAGATGATTATGGCTTCGCGGGGCGAGGTGGGCACAGCTTCCGACATGGGACACCCCCTTGTCGCGTTGGGTTTTCTGCACCCTACCATAATCCCCCACCAGATTCAATATCATCCCCCGGAGCCACGGTTCCAGGGCTACTGCAACAGGCGCTGGCTCAACCGGGCGGCCTTGTCCGGAGCCAGCACCGCCAGGATGGCCCCTGCCTCCTTGCCCTTCAGGCTCCGGAGCACCCGCACCGCGACCTTTTCATCCATTTTCTCCAACAGCCTGCCAGCCCGCTCCGCCGGCATGGCGCTCAAGGTGGCCACCAGATGGCGGTGGTGCTCGCTTTTGAGGCGTCTCTCCTCCTCAAGGGCCTGGAGTACCTGCAGTTGCAGGGTCTTCAGTTCCTCCAGACGCTCCTCCACCTCCTGGCGGAGGGTGTTAAGTACTTCCTCCCGGACCGCCACCGCGGCCTCCCGGGCCTTCAGGGATTGGCGTTCCTGCTGCAGCAGGGGCAGCAGGCGCGGTCCCACGGCCAGGTTATTCGGACCGCTGGCCGGAGGGGTGGCCGCCTCACTGACCTTGGGCCAGAGCCAAGACCATACTGCAGGAGGGGCCAGATACAGGCCCGATAAGGCAATCTTGAGGATAAGCCCGCCGGCCAGCAGGAAAGGCATAAGCCGGCCGCCGGGCCACAGCGCTGATGGTGCCTGGTGCATGGCAGCCTCCCTAATCAAAGGCGTGGCAACGCCCGTTATGTCGGTGAAGTTGTTCGGCTCAAGCCCTTTCCCTCTTCGCCCCCTAAGCCGCTCCTGAGTCCTGCCTTCCCGGCCAGCGCTGCAGCACCCCGGCTTCGGCTTCCTTTTCCAGGACCTTTTCCACTTCCCGCCGGAAGTGGGCGTATTGCTTTTCTTTCAGCCGGGCCAGCAGACGCCGCTCCTGATAAAGCTGCTCAAGTTTCAGCTTTAGCTCCTCCACTTCTCTCTCCTCTTGGGCAAGGCGGGCCTGCCAGGTCTGAATGGCCTCCTGCAGGTGATCTAGGTAGTCAGCATGAAGCTGGTAATCCGGGGCCTCCATCTCTTCTGCCGCCGTCCGATGCAAGGTCCCAAGCTTTTCGACCAGCTGCCGCTCCATGTCCTGCAGGACCTGGCGGCTCTTTTCCAGCCGGGCCAAGGCCCGGGCCAGCTCCAGGCGGGCCTGCTCCTCCCGCAGTTCCCGAACCCGCAGCACGGTCTCCAGGGGAAAGTGGAACCGCACTGCAGGACTCATGAGGCAAACAGCCCTTTAAGTTCCTGGACAGCCTGGGCCAGAGACACTCCTTCCCCCATTCCCTGCCGGAGATAGGCAGTCACCGGACCGATTTTTTCCAGGGCATAGTCAATCTCCGGGTTGGAGCCCCGGACATAGGCATTGATATTGATTAAATCCTCGGCACGGCGGTAAGCGGCCACCACCTGGATCAGTTTTTCCCGGAGCTTCAGGTGCTCCGGCGCGGCCACCTGGGGCATGAGGCGGCTGATGCTTTCCAGCACATCCACCGCAGGGTAATGTCCCCGGTTGGCCAGTTCCCGGCTAAGCACGATGTGGCCGTCCAGGATGGCCCGGCTGGCGTCAGCGATGGGCTCCAGGAGGTCATCCCCCTCCACCAGCACAGTGTAGATGCCGGTGATGCTCCCCTTGCCCTGGCAGGCTCCAGCCCGCTCCAGGAGGCTGGGTAACTGGCTGAAGACTGAGGGCGTGTATCCCCGGGCGGTGGGGGGCTCCCCTACGGCCAGCCCGATTTCCCGGGAAGCCATGGCAAAGCGGGTGAGAGAGTCCAGCATCAAAATAACGTCTCGGCCTTGGTCCCGGAAGAATTCGGCGATGGCCGTGGCCAGATATGCCCCCCGGAGGCGCACCAGCGGCGGGGTGTCGGAGGTGGCGGCCACCACGCAGGCCCGGGCCAGCCCCTCCGGGCCCAAATCCCGCTCAATAAACTCCTTGACCTCCCGGCCCCGTTCGCCGATGAGACCGATGACGCTCACGTCGGAGCGGGTGAAGCGGGCGATCATGCCCATCAGGGTGCTTTTCCCCACCCCTGAGCCAGCAAAGATGCCGATGCGCTGGCCCTTGCCCAGGGTGAGCAGGCCGTTGATGGCCCGGATGCCTACGTCCAGAGGGGTGTCAATGGTTCGGCGCTCACAGGGGTTCAGAGGCGGGGCGTGCAGCGGGTAACTTTGTGCCAACCTCAGGGGGCCTTTGCCGTCCAAGGGCCGGCCCAAGCCGTCAATGACCCGCCCCAGGAGGGAGTCGCCCACCCGGGCAATAGCCTGACTGGATTTGAGCACCACCCGGGTGTGGGGCTCAAGCCCCCGGACGTCACCATAAGGCATGAGCAGCGTTTGCTGGTGGCGGAAGCCCACAATTTCGGCGGTCACGGGGGGACGGGGAGGCGGCAGCTCCACCCGGCAGACCGCCCCCACCGGGCCCTGCGGCCCACGGCACCTGAGGACCAGGCCGGTCATCTCCTCCACTTGGCCGGTGAAGGCGAAAGGTTCCACCTGCTCCAGGGCCTGATGCAATAATTGCCAATCCAGGCGTTCAGTCTTCATATTTCCTGCCCAGAACCTGGTCAATGACCTCGCTTACCTGAGCCCAGCGGGTCTCCAGAGTGCCGTCCAGGTCGCCCCGGTCGGTCTCCAGCCGGAAGCCTCCGGGGCTGACGCCGGGGTCGGGCACTAGTTCCAGCCCGGGAGGCCAGGAGTTCCGGGAGGAATCGGCCAACAATTCGTAATCCTGGGGATGCACCAGAAGCCGAAGCTGTTCAGTGTCAAACAGTTTTTTGGCCCCCGCCTCCACTAGGTCCCGAATGGCCTCGGGCCGCAGGCTCAGTTCCCGCAAGATAATTTTGCGGCTAATCAGGCGCACCAGTTCAACCAAGTCGGCCTCCCGCTGCCGGAATAATTCTTCTTTCTCCTCCAGCAGGGCCTGCAGTAGCTTCTCCAGGCGCTGGATGATCTCCTCCAGACCGCGTCGGCCTACTTCCCGGCCGTCCTTCTGCCCCTGGCGGAAGCCGGCTTCATAAGCCTGCTGCTCGATGAGCTGGCGCCGGGCTTCGGCCTCCGCCAGAATCCGCTCGGCCTGGCTGACCAACTCGGCTTCAGAGTAGGAGGGTTTAACCGGAATCTGCTGATCCAGGGGCTGCAGCACAAACTTTTCCGATTCGGACAAAGCGGGGGTCTGCCCTCTAAGACTTGGCAACTGAAAGGGTTTTAAGTCTTCCGCCTTCATTTGTACCGGTTAGACAAAGATGTCATCGCCGCCCTTGCTGGTCAACACGAGTTGGCCTTCGCTCTCCAGGCGTTTGGCCACCTGGATGATCTTTTGCTGGGCCGCCTCCACATCCCTCAACCTTACCGGACCCATGATTTCCAACTCTTCCTGAAGCATCTCCGCCGCCCGGCTGGACATGTTCTTAAAGAACTTGGCTTTCAAGTCCTCGGACGCGGCCTTGAGAGCCAGAGCCAGGTCCTGGGTGTTGATTTCTTTCAGCAGGGCCATGATGCCCCGGTCCTCCACCCCCAGAAGGTCCTCAAAGGTGAACAGGTAGCGGCGAATCTCTTCGGCCAGGGCCTCCAGATTCTCCTCTTCCAGACGCTGCAGGATAGCGGTTTCATGGGTTCGATCCATCTGGTTCAGAATTTCTGCTACGGACTGCGGGCCGCCCACCAAACGTCCTCCCACTTCCTCCACCAGGGTGATTTCCTCTCTTAGGGCCGCGTCAATTTCCTCAATGATGGCCGGGGACACTTGGTCCAGATGGGCAATGCGCCGCACCACTTCTACCTGCAGTTTTTCCGGCAGTTCCGCCAGCACCGCGCCGGCTTGGCTTCGCTCCAGATGGGCCAGCACCACCGCAATGGTCTGGGGGTGTTCGTTGCCCAGAAAGGAGGCCACCGTGCGGGAGTCAAGTTTTTTTATCTTTTGGAAAAACTCAGGGCTCTGCTCCAGGTCCAGCTTGTCCAGGAGCTCTTCCTGGCGTTTCAGGTCCATGGTGTGGGCGATAGTGTTTTTGAAGAACTGGTCGCCTCTGACTACTATGGCCTCAGGGGAGGTCATCATGCGGCTGAACTCCTCTAGCACCGCGGCCATCTGCTTGGTGGGAACGACATTCATTTTGGACAGGCGATGGCCCAGGAGCTGCAACTCCTTGTCATCCAGGCGTTTGAGAATCTCCCCGGCCTGTCCTTCCCCCAGGCTGAGGATCACCAGGGCTGCCTTGTCCAGGCCGCTCAACTTGTCCGCTTTGATCGCCACCGAAAGTGCACCTCCATTCTGCCAAGGAAAGTACCGCTACTTGATATCTTTTTCATGCAGCCACAACCGCAACACTTCCACGGCCCGGTCTGGGTAGGCGGTGACCAGCTGGGCCACGCGCTCCTGTCCGCCTACCGCGTCGGGCAGCGCCACCCGGGGTTTCTCGCCAGGAAGGCCCTTGGGAGTCGGGGTTTCAGCCGCCAGGGTTCTCTCCGCTTCGGGCTGGGGGGAGAGCACCGAGGCAGGCGGCCCTTTCAGCAGTGATGGTCTGTCCCGGAAGGGTTTTTGGCGCAGCAGAAAAATCAAGGCCCCCAGAACCACCAGCCCCAGAAGGACGATTTTCAGCAAAGATATGGAGATCTTCCACCAGGAATCTCCTACACTGGCGGCCACGGCTCCGGCCAGCGGCTGGGACGCCAGGGGGGCGCAGGAAATTTCCAACTGGTCTCCTCGTTCGGCATTGAACCCCACCGCCTTTTTGGCCAGGTTGGCAAGGCGCCGCATTTCCTCAGGGCTGCGGGGCGCAAAAGTTTTTGATTGGTTCTGATATACGCCGTCCACCACAATGGCGATGGAGAGCCGTTTGATCTTCCCGGGGCTGTCCACAATCTGGCGCACGACCCGGTTGATTTCATAATTGCGTAGCTCGCTTTGCCGTTCCGCGGTGCTGCCTGGCGAGGGCTTGGCCTGGGCTGGCGGGAGCAGAGGCGGCGGACCTTTGCCGGGCGGCGGGGTGATGGTTCCCTGGCCCAGATTGAAGCGGGCTTCGGGATTGCCCCAGCCCTCCCGGGCCCGGGTGGTGCGCTCCAGGGTCTTTTGTTCACTGCGGACCAGTTCCCGGTTGGGAATAAAAGTTTCTTCCCGAATATCTATTTTTTGAAAGTCCAGGTCCGCGGTAACTCGCACGATGGATTTGCGCGGCCCCAGAAGATTGTCAAACAGTGATTGCACTTTGCGTTCATAACTCTCCTCCACCTGGCGCTGGAGGGCGAGCTGTCCGGTGGTCAGCCCCAGGCCCAGGTCGTCCTGGGGGCGGCTTAAGATACGCCCGCTGAGGTCCACCACGGTCACCTGGCTAGGATGGAGGCCGGGCACCGCGCTGGCCACCAGATGCACGATGCCGTCAACCTGGGAGCGGCTCAAGGTGCGTCCCGGGCGGAGCTTGAGGGCGATGGAGGCGCTAGCCTGCTGCTGCTCTTCAATGAACAAGGATTCCTTGGGAACCACGATATGGACCCGGGCTTCGGCAATCTCGGGGATGCCCGCCAGGGTGCGGGCCAATTCCCCCTGCAGGGCTCGCTGGTAATTCAGACGCTGGACAAAATCCGTCACCCCGAGGTTTTGCCGGTCAAAAATCTCAAAACCCACGCCGCCACCCCGGGGCATGCCTTCGCTGGCCAGGAGCAGACGGGTCTCATAAACTTGGGATTGGGGCACCAGGATGGAGGAGCCGCCCGCTTCCAGGCGATAGGGAATTTTCTTGGTCTTGAGTTTGGCCACGATGGCTGCGGCGTCCTCCTGGGAGAGATTGGCGAACAGCACCCCATAGTCCACCCGGCCGTGGAGGACGAAGACGAAAGCCACCGCCAGCAGCGCCGCGCCCAGCAGGCCCACCGCCAGGAGGCGCTGCGCCGGCGGTAGGGCGTGAAAGCGCAGTTTCAGCGCAGCCAAGGCTCTCCTTAAAGAATCCATCGGTTTTTTTCAGCGTTCGGCAGGAGCCTGGATTAGAGATTCATGCGGCTTAATTCCTCATAGGCCTGGATGATTTTGTTTCTGGTCTGCACCAGCAGCTTGAGGCCCAGGCTGGCCCTCTCTAAGGACAACATGACTTCGTGCAGGTCGGCCCGGCCCAGGAGGAAGTCCCGGATTTTCAGATCCGCCTGCTGCTGCAGGCCATTCACTTGGGAGAGGAGGCGGGCAAAAAGATGCTCTTCGGCCTCCGAAGTGGCCCGAGGCTCAGGGCCGGTAAAAACCTTTCGGGCAGGCAGGTCAGGCAAGACAATTTTCATCATGGCACCCTTTCTCCGATGGCCCCGCCGACCGCCTTGGCCTGGCCAGCGGCATCAGGTTTCATGAGGTTTGGGTCAGTTCAGCGACCGATTTCCAGAGCTTTGAGAGCCATAGTCCGGGCGGCCCGGAAAACCGCCACATTGGCCTCAAAGGCCCGGCTGGCCAGGGTGAGGCTGACCAGTTCGGCCACCGGATTAACGTTGGGCCAGACCTCCAGGAAGCTGGCGAAATCCTCCACGGGGCGGCTCTCCAAAATGACATTTTTCCGGAGATAGGGGCCGCCCTGCGGAGTGCGGGTGGTGTGGGCGTTGGCCAGATTCTCGGCGATCACGTTCAGGCGTTGCCGCTGGGCCGTCATACCTGAGGCGCTGATTTCCATGGTGGTAAAAATGTTCATCGCAGGTCTCCTCTGAGAACGGTGCGCAAATTCTCCAGCTTGCGGTTGAGCATCTGCACCTCGGCCTGGTAATTTAATTGATTTGTGGCCATCTCCACCATCTCCCGGTCCAGATCCACCGGTTGGCCGGAGTCCTGCACCAGGCCGGCTGCTGGCGGAGTCGGGCGAAGGTGCGTCGGGTGGGTGGCTACCAGGCAGATCCGGGGCCCGCCCGACAGGCAGGCGCTCAACACCTCGCGAAAATCAAGGTCTTTTCTGGTGTAGCCAGGGGTGTCCAGGTTGGCCACATTGCCGGCAATGATTTCGTGGCGCCGGCTGCGCCAGGAAAGGGTTTGGGCCAGCAAGGAAACCAGATCCTCATGAAAGATTTCCCAGGGCATTTTTTACCC
>JAFDHU010000377.1:846-2078 GCA_019308625.1 Deltaproteobacteria bacterium | reverse complement strand
AGCGAAAGCCCCTATGACGTGTTCGACACCGGGCACAGCTCCACCTCCATTTCCGCGGCCCTGGGGCTAGCCTGCGGCCGCTGCCTGAAGCGGGATCGGGGCCGGGTCATCGCAGTCATCGGCGACGGCGCCCTTACCGCCGGCATGGCCCTGGAAGCCTTGAACAACGCTGGCGAACTGCACAAAGACCTGATTGTTATCCTGAACGACAACGGCATGTCCATCGCCCCCAACGTGGGGGCCATAGCCTCGTTTCTCAGCCGCAAGCTCACCGGCCGGGCCATGGTCTATCTCAAAAAACAGGTGGAAAACTTTCTCAGATCTCTGCCGGGCATTGGCGAGGATCTGCTGGCTCTGGCCAAGAAAAGCGAGGAATCCCTCAAGGCCTTTTTCACCCCGGGCATGCTGTTCGAGGCCCTGAAGTTCAACTATGTGGGGCCGGTGAACGGCCACCGCTTTGATCATCTGCTGGAGACCCTGGGCAATGTCAAGAATCTGACAGGTCCCGTCCTGGTGCACGTCATGACCACCAAGGGCAAGGGGTACCAGCCGGCGGAAACCGACCCCACCGGCTTCCACGGCCTGGGCAAGTTTGACCCGGACACCGGTGTGGCCCAAAAGAGCGTCGGTCAGGTGCCCTCCTACACCGCGGTGTTTGGCGACACCCTGGTGGAGCTGGCCCGGGAAAACCAGAAAATCGTGGCCATCACCGCGGCCATGCCGGACGGCACCGGCTTGGTGGATTTCCGCAGCAAATTTCCGGAGCGCTTCTATGATGTGGGCATCTGCGAACAGCACGCGGTGACCTTTGCCGCGGGTCTGGCCGTTGAGGGGCTGCGGCCGGTGGCCGCCATTTACTCCACCTTCCTGCAGCGGGCCTTCGACCAGGTGCTGCATGATGTGTGCATCCAGAACCTGCCGGTGGTCTTTGCCCTGGATCGAGGAGGCGTGGTGGGCGAAGACGGCGAAACCCACCAGGGGCTGTTTGACCTCTCCTACCTGAGGCACCTGCCCAACATGGTGCTCATGGCCCCCAAAGACGAGGATGAGTTGCGTCACATGCTGTACACCGCCATAGACCATCCCGGGCCCATCGCCCTACGCTACCCCCGGGGCCGGGGTGTGGGGGTGTCTTTCAGCTCCACTCTGCACAAGATTCCCATCGGCCGGGCCGAGGTGCTGAGGGAGGGGGAAGACTTGGTCATTCTGGCCGTCGGGGCCACGGTGTACCC
>JAFDHU010000377.1:0-826 GCA_019308625.1 Deltaproteobacteria bacterium | reverse complement strand
GAGCTGATCCTGAATCTGGCGGCCAGGTGCGGCCGGGTCCTCACGGTGGAGGAAAACGTGCTTCATGGCGGTTTTGGCAGCGGGGTGCTGGAGCTGCTGGCGGATAAAGGCCTGTTGGTGCCGGTGAAGCGCTTAGGTATCCCCGATGTGTTCGTGGAGCACGGCTCCCAGGCGATTCTCCGGGAAAAATACGGCCTGGACGCCAAGGGCATCCTCAAGGGCGCCCTGCAGCTCCTGGAGCAACCGGCCCGCCAGCAGAAGGTGGTGTGGGGAAGTTTTAAGTGAGGGTATGCGGTTTCTGGTTTTAGGTATTAATGTGTCACTTGAATTCGGTAAAAGGTTTGGTGCTCCTTTCAGTCAATTCTAAAATGCAGGTAAAGCGGCGCCAACGCCGTTTTTAACCCTTTTTAAGGCGACGCAACCAGCTTCTCGTTGAAAAACCAGAAACCAAAAGCCAGAAACCCAACCCCCCCCAGAACCCGTCTTGATTCCCTTTTGTTTACCCGCGGTCTGGCTGATTCCCGCGCCAAGGCCCAGGCCCTGATTCTGGCCGGGCGGGTGCTGGTGAACGGGATGCCGGTGACCAAGGCCGGGGCGCTGGTGTCGGCTGAGGCGTACATCGTCATAAAGCCGGCCCCGGCCTATGTCAGCCGGGGGGGCGAGAAGCTGGCTCCGGCCCTGGATCACTTCGGGGTGAGCCCCCAGGGCAAGGTCTGTCTGGACGCCGGGGCCGCCACCGGCGGCTTCACCCAGGTGCTGCTCCTTAGGGGCGCGGCCCGGGTCTATGCCGTGGATGTGGGCCGGGGGCAGTTGGACCCGCGTCTGC
>JAFDHU010000071.1 GCA_019308625.1 Deltaproteobacteria bacterium | reverse complement strand
AGTGCTCTCCCTTATCCACGTCAACGAACTCATTCTGTATCTCCTCACCGGCCGCTCCCGGGGAACCACGGCCTGCGGGGTGGAGCTGGCCACCAACTACGACATCTGCGACGGCCGCATCCACGCCTGCGCCGACCTGCCCCCGGAGCTGGCCCTGGCCGACATCGCCCCGGACGGCTCCTTTCACCTGCAACACCCCGACCTCGGCCACCTGGTGGCCTACAAGGAAGCCCTGGGCTGCTGCTCCTGCGGCGTTCACGCCTATTGCGGCGGCCGCTGCCCGGTGCAGGCCGCGGCGGGACCGGAGCTCCTGGCCCAGTACTGCACCCTCATGCGCCTCCATGTCCAGGTGGTGCAGAATCACTTCCCGGAGGTGCTCAGCCTGCTGAAAAAACACGACATTTCTCTGCAAACCCTATATAATAAGTCAGCCTGTCTGGCCCAATTCACCGATGTGACCCCCTAAGGTGCGGGCCGGATTTTTCTGAGGTTTTGGGGGTAGGGCCAGGAAATGACATTCCCTGCCCTCCCCCACCAATCCCCAAAGGAGCAGCCATGCAGGTGTTTGTCACCGGTGCCAGCGGTTTTGTGGGCAATGAGGTGGTGAAGGAGTTGCTTGACCGGGGCCATCAGGTCAAGGCCCTGGTGCGCCCGGGCTCGGAGAAGAAGCTCCAGGAGCGGGACCGGGTGGAGGTGGTCCGGGGCGACTGTCTGCACCCGGAGACCTTTGCCCCGGCTCTTGAGGGCTGCGACGCGGCCATTCATCTGGTGGGTATCATCCGGGAGTTTCCGGGGAGGGGCATCACCTTTGAACGGGTGCATGTGGAGGCCACCAGGAACGTGGTGGACGCGGCCAGGGCCGCGAGCTTAAGGCGCTACCTGCACATGAGCGCTCTCGGGGCCCGGCCCGAGCCTGCCGACCCTTACCACGTTACCAACTGGCAGGCTGATGAATACGTGATCACCTCCGGCCTGACCTACACCATCTTCCGTCCTTCCATCATCTACGGTCCGGGGGATCAATCCCTCAACCTGTTTGCCCGCCAGATTAGGCGCCTACCTTTTTTTCCCATCATGGAGCTGCCCCACACCGAAAATAAAATCTATGAGGTGGGCGGCCCGGAGCCTCTGACCTTCAATGACATCATTGACACCATCGCCTTTGTGCTGGGCCGCCGGGTGGCCAAAATCCATCAGCCTGTCTGGTGCATGCGGGTGGCCGCCAGCCTGTGTGGCCGCTTCCGCTGGTTCCCCCTGACCCCCGGCCAGCTCCGTATGCTTTTGGAAGGCAACACCTGCGACCCCAGCGCCTTTTACCAGGACTTCGGCCTGAAGCCCATCCCCTTCCGGGAGGGCCTGGCCACATATCTTTCCTCTGCAAGGCCCTGAACCCAAAGTTACCAGCGCCTTCAGCCCACTTCTCCGGATCCGGGTTTTTCTTGCAGATTTTCACGCATTTTTGGTAAGAATTTTTACTAAAAGGAAGATGGTCAAGGGGGGGCTTGGAGCACATACTGGAACTTATCTCAGAGAACCCCGAAGAAAGGCTCATCGTCTACGGCAGTCTGGCACCGGGGGGCCCCAACAACTTCCTCCTGGCCCGGCTGGAGGGCACCTGGATCCGGTGCGTCATCCGGGGCCGCATGGGCCGATACCGGGGCTTCAAGGTCTTTCGCTTTGACCCCGAAGGTGAGGAACACCAAGCCTGGCTGTTCAGCTCCCCGGCCCTGCCCGCTCGCTATCCCGTGCTGGACGACTTTGAAGGCGACGAATACCGCCGCACCCTCATCCCCGCCCTGGTGGACGGCCAGGAAATCCAGGCCTACATCTATGAAGGCCTCTACTTTGATTGAGACTTGAGCTTTTTCCCCGGTAAGGGGTTGGGGGAGGGAGCTTGAGGGAGGGGGCAGGGGTCTCTGACCCCTGGCCCCCTCCCTCAATCACTTAATTTCCTTTACTCGTCTAATCCAGGTGGTAATGCTTGCGCACCGGCTTGGTGATTTTCCAGGTGCAGCTCAGGCCCGCCGGGAAGGTCACCAGGTCCCCCTTCCCCATGGTCACCGGCTCGCCGCCCTCCGGCGTGACCGTCACCTCGCCCTCCAGGAAATAGCAGATTTCCTGACTGCCGTAAGTCCAGGGAAATTCAGACACCTCCTTGGTCCAGATGGGCCAGTCCTTCACTCCCAGTTCCTGCAGGCGCTGTTCATCAGGCTGCCTCTCCACCTTGATGTTGCCCATATATCCTCCGGATAGCAGTTTTTGGTTTCCGGTTTTCGGTTTTCGGTTAAAAATACAAAAACCGGACTCAGTCCGGCAACTGTCGTAAACCGGTTTCTGCTATGAAAAACTCCCGACACCTTGCCTCCGGGCTGCTGTGCGGACTGGGTATTACTCCGGGCACCTGCAGGCCGCCGACGGCCAGGCCTTTGGCTTCATGCTGACCTTCTTCCGGGTGGGGCTGACCCGCCCCGCCCTCGGGGCCAAGTCTGCCTGGGCCGCGCACACCGTCTACTTCGCCCACCTGGCCCTGACCGATGTGCAAGGGCAGAAATTCCGGTTCTGGGAAAAGGCCCAGCGGGGGGCCCTGGGGCTGGCCGGCGCCGCCACCGACACCCTCAAGATCTGGGTGGACGACTGGCGGGCCGAGATGCAAAACCAGGAGCACCATCTCCGGGCCGCGACCGAGGATTTTTCCCTGGAACTCACCCTCACCCCCCTGAAGCCCCCGGTGCTCCACGGCCAGGAGGGCTACAGCCGCAAAGCCGCCCGGGCGGAGGTGGCCAGCTACTACTACTCCCTCACCCGCCTGGCCGCCCGGGGCCGCCTCACCCTGGCCGGCCGCACCCTGGAAGTCAAAGGCACCGCCTGGCTGGACCGGGAATTCTCCTCGGCCCAGATGGCCGCCTATCAGGCGGGCTGGGACTGGTTCGCCCTGCAACTGGCCGACGGCACCGACCTCATGCTCTACCTCCTGCGCCTCCGGGACGGCGGCCTGGACCCCGCCTCCGGCGGCACTTTGGTGGACCCCCGGGGCCGGGCCCGGCACCTGAAACTCTCTGATTTCATGGTTAAAGTCACGGGCACCTGGACTTCCCCTCATACCCAGGCCACCTACCCCGGGGCCTGGGAGATCACTCTGCCCGCCTACGGTTACCGCCTCACCCTCATCCCCACCCTGACCGACCAGGAACTGCGCACCGGCGGCTCCGCCCGGCTCACCTATTGGGAAGGCCAGGTCAGCATCACCGGCACCAGAGACGGCAAACCCCTTATCGGCCAGGGCTACGTGGAACTCACCGGCTATGCCGGCCCTCTGGGAGGACGTTTTTAAGAGAATTGGGGATGGGGCCAGGGGCTTTCACCGGTTAGAGAACCTGTGCCACTGGCCCCTGCCCCCTCCCCCAACCCCTGAAGCAGACACGGGGAAGCCGGAGCTTGCTCCGGCTTCCCCGTTCAGTTTTGCCTGGATGGAAGACGGGCTGTGTCACCCTCCGCCTTCAACCATTCATAACCCTACCGGGTCAGCCAGCGGGAGTTGCGCACAGTGAGCAGGGCGTAGGGCTGCACCCAGTTCAAGGCGAGGACGGCAAAGTAGGAGTAAAGGATGCCGTAAATGAACTCCCAGTCCCATTCCTGACGCAGGTAGTAGAGCATGTAGATCAGGGTAAATATCCCCAGGCCAGCCAG
Organism: Deltaproteobacteria bacterium; assembly: GCA_019308625.1. GTDB lineage: Bacteria > Desulfobacterota > Desulfobaccia > Desulfobaccales > 0-14-0-80-60-11 > DTHB01. Next base: position 8,752 of record JAFDHU010000071.1, on the reverse strand, counting down.
GAATTTCACCACTATGATGGGGTAAGCCGCTATGGTGAACCCCAGCAGGACCAGGAAAAGACAGCTCAGGATAAACTCTAGCTGGGTGACGAAGAGGTCCAGAATGGGGAGTAGCCGATGCCGGGACCGGTACCTGGTGAACACAAACGTAAGCTGCACCCAGTTTTCCCGGAAATTGGCCCGGTCCCAGCGCAGAAACATGCGGCACAGGCCCTTGTAGGTTTCCGGCACTACGGTATGCACCCGGGCGGTGCGCTGGTACACCGAGTAGTAGCCCCGGCGCACGATTTGATTGGTCAGGGCCCGGTCCTCCCCGATGGTGGCCGGCGCGCCCAGGAAGGTCTGGGTGCGCCACCTTTCCAGCGCAGGCAGCACCGCCTGCCGTCGGTAGGCGGACAGGGCCCCCGGCGTGCAGGTCACAAACCCGTACATGGACTGGGAGGCGCGCAAAATATCAAAGGCCAGCACAAAGCGCACCGCCAGCATGCGAGCCAGCAGGCAGCGAAAGCGGTTGTACACCCGGACATTGCCGGCCACCGCCCCGATCTTCGGATCGTGCAGCATGGGGGCCACCAGGTGCTTCAAGGTGTCCGGCCCGATGATGCTGTCGGAGTCCATGGTGACGAAAATTTCCCCCCGGCCCCGAGTGAAGCCGGCATACAACCCTTCCTTCTTGCCCCGATTCCGGGGGAACCGGATGGCCTTGATCAGGTGCGGGTAGCGCCGTCGAACCCGCTCAATGTAGTACCAGGTATCATCGGTGGAGCCGTCATCTATGCAGATGATCTCCAGCTTGTCGGGGGGATAGTCGGAGGCCGCCGCGGAATTCAGGGCCGCCTCCACCATGGGCCCTTCATTATAGGCGGGGATAATGACAGTCACCGTGGGCAGGGGCCCCTCAGCCAAGGGATAGGGTTTGTAGCGCCACCAGAGCACGGTGCGGATAATCTTTGACATAGCCCTGGAAGGAGCCATATTTCAGAGCCACCCCCAGGCAAACCAGCAGAAAAACAGGTACCAGGATTTTTAGGACTACATCCAGAAGCTGCAGACGTTCTTCCCGGGGGCGCCATTTTCCCCGGGCCCAAGGCAAAGCAGTAGAGGGAGATGCACTGCGCATAGAACTGGAAGACCTCGCTTGAGACGGAAAATTCCCGAGCTAACATGGTATGCAAGGGCCTTGCCAAGAGAAGAAGATTTTTCCCTAAAGATAACATATTGTTACTATTGATAATTTTATCGGAGAAAAATCCTCCAAATAATTTGGGAGGGCATTTTTTCTCTGCTTGAGAGAACCTTTTAAGCAGAGGGTTTTTTCTTTTCAATTTGAGAAAAAGTTGGCTTCCAGGAAAATTTTTTGAACCGTGCCCATCGCCACCAGAGGTTTTCCCACTTCAAATGGTTCACAGCAGCCCATTATTGTGATACAAGGGGAACTGGCTTTTTTAGCCGAAGCGCCTACTTTAACCCCATTGAGGTAGGGAATGACAGAGACCGGCGGACCTTCTGCCCTGGCCAAAGCCGAACCCCTTAAATTGGAGCAAGTGGGCCAGGAAATAGCGGTGCGTGCGGGCACCTGTATTGTCCGGCAGGGCGAACCCCCGAATTATTTTTATGTGGTCAAGTCCGGAAAACTCCGGGTGTTTCGGGAAACCCCCGACGGTATCCGCACCGAATTAACCGAACTGGGCCCCGGGGATTATTTCGGCGAAGTGGCCCTGGTGACCGGTCAGGCCCGCACCGCCTCGGTGGAGGCCGTGGAAGACTCCCACCTTATCCAAGTCTCCAAAGAGGAATTCGACTGGGTCCTGGATCATAACCCCCAATTGGCCCGGCATATCATTCAGCAACTGTCCCACTGGCTGTTAACCGGCGACCGGCGTCTGGAAAGGGAGGTGGTGCATCAGGTCAAGCTGAGGCAAATCTCCTGGTTTGACTATTTCCTCATCCTGGGGCTGAGCATCTTCTTCGCCTTGGTCTTCAATCTCTACAACGACAATCAGATTCCTTTGATTCATGGCTGGGGCGAAGCCCCCCAGGTGACCACCATCTCCCTGGACCAGGCCCTGGAGGCCTACCGCAATCACCGAGCAGTGTTCGTGGACGCCCGCAAAAGCAGCTATTATGAACAGCGGCACATCAAGGGCGCGGTGAATCTGCCAGCAGTCTTTTTTGAGCTGATGTACCCCATGTTCCAGTTCACCCTGGAGCAAAAGGAGGGCCTGAAGGGCAAACCCCTTATTATTTACGGTGGCAATATCAGCCGGCGCTTTGACATCGAGCTGGCCCAGGCCTTGAAGGACAAGGGCTTTGACCAGGTCATGGTTTTGGCCGAGTATAAAGCCTGGCCGCATGTCTTCCCCCTGGAGGGAAGCCCCGCCAAAAAACCGCCCTCCATGCCCCTGGGTCTGGCCGGACTTCTGGAGTGGCTGCCGGTGAGCATCTTCCTGCTCATGTTGATTCCCGCGGTGCGCCGCAGCCCTTACCTCTCCGTGGCCTGCCGGATACTGCTGGGGATCATCTTCATTCAGTTCGCCCTGAGCAAGATCATGCGGCCGGCGGTTTTTGCCCTGAATGTAGTGGATTACGGAATGATGCCTTCCTGGGCGGTCAACCTCTGGGCCCTGGTCCTGCCTTGGGCTGAACTGCTTTCCGGCTTGTTTCTCATGCTGGGCATCCGCACCCGGGCCGCAGCCACCCTTATCGGTGGCATGAACGTCATTTTCATCCTGGGTTTGGTCAACGCCTTATATTATAATCTGCCCATCAACTGTGGCTGCGTGGGTGAAACGGGGGAACCGGTGAACTGGTGGAAGGTCCTCAAAAACGCCGGCATGCTGGTCATGGCCCTGCAAATCTTCCTCTACGACCGCATCTTCGTGCTGGATCGGGGAGGCTTTATCTGGCGGGAAAGAAAAATATGAAAACACGCTGTCTGATCACGGCCGCCGCCCTGGGGACGCTCCTGCTGGGGCTTTTGCTTTGGGGCTGCGGTGAGTCCCGGGCCCCCTTCGCCGGAACCTACCAATCGGTGCAGCCTTTCGGCAAAAGCTACGTCAAGCTGGTCCTCAAAGCCAACGGCGAAGGCTCCTGGACCTACGAAGGCGAAGCCGTCAAGTTCAAGTGGCGGGTCGATAAAGGGCGCATCTGGATTTACACCCGAGAAGGGGGGATTATTATCGTCACCCCCACGGAACAAGGAAAATATCTCTCCGCCGATATGTCCGGAGAATGGCACCCCAGTTGTCCCCGGGAAAAGTGCCTTACTTTCCGGAGAGTCGAGCCCGGAGGATAAGGGCTGGCCGGGTGATACAGGGAGCCGTTCTCCTGCCGGCTGGGGTTTATCCGGTGGCTGCCACGAAGCATATGACTGCTTGCCATTCACCTGCCCGGATAATCCGGGCCTGCTGCATCTCAGCGCTGATCGCCGCCTTTTGCCTGTCGGGCCTCAAGCCCGGGGTTGCCAGGGGAGCCACGTCCTTCCGGGGAGGCCTGGAAGTGCATCAGGTGGGCCTCAGCCGGGTGGGAGAGCAGACCCTGCTCACGGTGATCCTGAACCGCCAAGCCGCGCCCGTGATTATCCAGCGGACCGAGGCCAACCTCCCCCAAATGGTCATTGACTTCCCTCAGGCCCGGGCCGGGGTGCTGCCTCCTGAACAATTCGGGGACGGAGTGCTGGTGAAACGGGTTCTCACCCGGGTGTCCCCTTCCGGCCGGGGGGTGCAAATTATCGTGGAATTTAAACCCCACCGGGCTTACACCTGGCGGCGTCAAAGCCGCCCCCTGAAGGGGGGCCACATCGCCTTCATGGTGGGCTTCAAGGCCGCCGGCCCGCCGGCCCCAGCCCAGGGTGGGCCTCCATCCCCTGCGCCGCCGCCGGTGGCGGCCCCGCCCCCCGCGCCCCAGCCTGAACCCCGCTGGACCCCGCCACCCCCCGGGCCACCCTCCTTGCCGCCTCCCAGCGGTGGTTTTGCCGAACTGCGCTATCTGGTGCCCCAAGCTACGGCGCTGTGGCAGTTTCTGGAAAAAGACGGCTGGGTGGTGACCGCGGCCAAGGATTACGACCGCCCGGGCAAGCGCTTCAGCCGAGCCTTCACCCTAGTCAACCCCCAGTTTCCTGAAGCGGTCATCAATGTAGCCCACATCCCGGCCAACTCCCCCGGAGCCCCCGATATCAACGTGGTGGATTTGGACTTTGAGAGGCTGAACAGCCCCACGGCCCGGGAGTACCGGGAGATGAAAAAGTGGAACATCGCCAAAATCAAAAAAAAGTTTGAGGACATCGGCGACTTTTTTGACGACGGCCTGAAGCCCCTGCGGGTCAAGCTGCGCCGGGAGTGCCAGGAGCTGGCCTTAAGTCGGGCCGCCTTCCTCCAGGAGTACCTCCGCCACGCCGCGCCCCAGCAGCCCCGGGTGGCTGAAGAGGTGCTGCGCCGCATCAAGGCCAAGGTCAATCCCAGGTTCGAAGGAGTGCAGTTCACCATCGCGGAGAACCCGCTCCTTATCCTGAACCTGGTGGACTTTCTCTACATCCGCACCTACTATCTGGGAGGTGGACATGTCTAAGGAGATTGTCATTTTCGGCAAGGCGAGTTGACCCTTCACCAACAGGGCCCGGGAGGCCAAAAACAAGGAAGGCTATACCGTAATTTACAAAGACGTGCAGGAAGACTCCGGCGCCTTGGAGGAAATGCTCCAGCTCACCCCCGGTAGCCGCCGGGTGCCGGTGCTGGTGGAAGAAGGCCAGGTAACCATCGGCTTCGGGGGCACCTGAGGGGTCTGAACGGCCCCAGGTTGCGGGCCGGAACTCACCCCTGGAGCAACGTCGGCTCCTTTACTCCCAGCTCAGGGGGACCAAGCAAACTCCCTTTTGGCTCCTGTCAACAAAGCTGGCCCGGTTCGGCGCCGGGCCAAGCGCTTCGACAGGGCGGAGCACAGGTGCCCCCGGCGTCCTCCTTCTCCACCCCCGGCCAGCAGCGGGGAAAATCTTTGCTCCTCCCCCTCACGCTGCCCCAAAGAAAAGTTCCCGCTGCCGGTGCTTTTCCCATCTTTTTGTCACCATCGTTTTCGTGCAAAATATCACAAATAGATTGCTTAATTTTCCATGAAATTTTAACAAGATAGCCCAGTTGTCCCAAAAAATTCCTTGACAGACCATTTTTCCTTGGTTTAGATAGGGGACCATACCATTAACCACATCCCTGGAAGGTCAAAATTACCTGCTAGGAATGGCGGTGAGAGCTAGTTGTTTCAGGGTTTGAGGGCCACCGCGACAGCAGAATCGGCTCTCAGATAGCAGACCTGAAGCCGGGTTGCAGAGGCGAATCAAACCTTTGGTAAGGCCACAAGCTTCAGCCTCTGACCGGCTCAGCCAATCGCTCCTGCCATTCTCTCCAAAGTTTCCCGAATCCCATTCACAGAGAGGAAACCATGAAGAAGCTGGCGATATTTTTTCTTTTGGGTTTGGCGGTGATGGTCTTGCCCCAGACCACCAAAGCAGAGAGCATGTCCATTGTCACGGTAACCGCTTATTCCTATAGCGGCGGCCAGTACCCGCAGCACATCACCGCCTCGGGCCGCCGGGTCAAGGAAGGCATGGTGGCCGTCAGCCGCGACCTGGAACGCAGGCTCAAGCTTAATTTCGGAGACCGGGTGCTGCTGCACGGGCTGGGGGTATTTGAGGTTCAGGACCGGATGGCTCCCAGCCAGCGCCGAAAAGTGGACGTCTTCATGAAATCCTCCGCCAAGGCCCGCCGTTTCGGGGTCAAACGGCGCATCGTCATGGTGAAGCTGCCCTGACCGCGGCGCTTATTTTACCCGTTCAATATACTCGCCGGTGCGGGTGTCCACTTTCACCCGCTCACCTTCATTGATGAACAGGGGAACCTGGATAACCGCCCCGGTCTCCAGCCGCGCCGGTTTGCTGCCCCCGGTGGCGGTGTCGCCCCTCACCCCCGGCTCGGTTTCCGCCACCGTCAACTCCACAAAAGTGGGCAGCTCCACCGCCACGGGCTGTTGATTGAAAAACAGCACCTTGACGTTCAGATTCTCCGTCAGGAAAAGGGCGGCCTCCCCCATCTGGTCCGCGCTGATGATGACCTGATCATAGGTCTCATTATCCATCATGTAAAAATTGTCGTCCTCCCGGTAGAGGTACTGCATGTCGCGCTCCATCAGGTCGGGCCGCTTCACCCTCTCCCCCGACCGGAAGGTCTGATCCAGCACTCTTCCGGTCAGGAGATTCTTGATCTTGGTGCGCACAAACGCGCCCCCTTTGCCGGGCTTGACGTGGAGAAAATCCACGATGACATAGGGGGTGCCGTCTATTTCAATCTTCAGACCCTTCCGGAAATCCGCGGTGGAATACATGACTCACCCTTCCTCGTCGGCAATTCGGGCCCCAAGGCGCAAGAAAGACTCCTCGGCCCCCTACCTTGCCAGATTCTGGCAAAATTTCAAGTTATTTTACCATTCCAGTGAGGGCAGACAAAACCTGGAAACCCGGGCTGAAGAGGTGCGAGGAGGCGCGGCATCAGGGCCGGCGGCGGGCCAGAAAGGACTTCGGGGCCTGACGGCGGGGACTGGCGGCAGGGGGCTTCGCCGGGACCGGCGCCTCATACGGCCCCAAGACACCTGCCACTGTCGGCTTTCCGGCCCGGTTCGGAAGTTGAATGATGATTTCGTTCTTCTTGACAAAGTGCAATTCCCGGCGAATGACATCCTGAATCATCACCGGGTCCCGCTGCAGGCGGTCAATGATCCGGGCCAGGCGGGCATTTTCCTCAGCCAGCCGGGCCACGGTGCGCTCCAGCCTGTCCCGCTTCTGGCGCAGGCAGTAAATTTTGTACAGGCCTTTTTGATTGAACAGGAGCACAAAGACTACGGCCAAGCCCAAAACAGTGCCAGCGGCAATGAAAACTTTGCACCAGCCGGCGATCCTTGCTCCTCCCCCGGACATGGACGACGGCACAACGACTCCCCCTTAGGAGTGTAGCAATAATTCTTTCCCAAAAACACGATTAATGCAACCGATTTTCTAACAATGTCAAAAAAATAAGAAATTTTCTCAGATAAAAACGCATCTGTTTTACAAAATTTTTTCATTTAATCTGTTAAAAAACTTTAAACATTAATTGACACTTAACCTAACTTCTTGCTTTTTCTGTTATTTTACAGGAAACTGACATGGTTTTCCCTTCCGCTCTGGCCCAGGAAAAAGAGACACGGGACTGCCTCCCGGTCCCCGGCTCCCTGCTCCTTTCCCCCAGGCAAGCCAAAAGCTGCAGAAATTAAACCACCCCTATCTTCCAGAAGCCCGGTCAGCTTGTAATTAAAGTTCTCTCAGGGGGCCGCGGCGCAAAGAAACATGTCGGGTCTTCAGCCTGCTTGCGTCTTCTCCAGGTTCGCCAGCCTTTTCTGATAGGCCCTCCAACCCGGGCACCAGCCGGTATGCCACCGCCAGAGTCTGGCCAGCCAGGAGTGAGGCTCCCTCTCCACATATTTCCTGAGAATGCATTTGTCACATAACGGCCACATAGCCGCCCTTCCTCCCTTGGGTTTTCTGGTAACCTGCAGGGTTAATCCTTTTATACTTTATACCAGCGGGAAGACATTGACCAAAGCTTTGTTGGAGGAGAACCTTCGGAGCATGACCTTGAGGCCCGAATCCCAATCTGCACTTCCTCCCCCGAGGATACGCCTCAATGCCAGGCCAAGGCCACTTCCCTACCCCTTTTTGTCTTTGCCGCCACCGGCCTTTGTAATATAATTCTCTTAGTCATCGCTCCCCTGGCCGCCACCGGCATCGGCTCGGTGCCTTTCGCCAGTGCCGCGGAAGCCGCGGTTCTTATCCTGAAATATCTGCCGGAGGTTCCCTTTTGGCCTCAGATGGTGCGCCTGGGCTTTCAGGAGGACATGGTGGCTCAGGGCGTGCGGGGACTGCCCGGTCTGCGCCGGGATGATGCCGCTCGTCTGGTCGTGGTGGATCCCGCGCAGCCCCGGGAGTTGGCCCTGGCGGAGTTCTATGAAGCAGTATGGCTGGACGAGCTCTCCCCCTTTGCCCTGGAGCCCCAGGAAGCTCAGGGATTTTACGCCCTGTGCCGGCAGGTGGCCGACGCGGTCCACAGTCCCACCGCCCTGAAAGGCCAGGTGGTGGGCCCCGTCACCTTCGCCGGCATCGTCAAAGACGCCTCCGGCAAGCCCATCCTGTATGACCGGGAGCTGACCCAGGCCGTCTCCCTGGGACTGGCCCGCAAAGCCGCCTGGCAGGCGGCCAAGTTCCGGGAACTGGGTAAAGAGGCCGTGGTCTTCTTTGATGAACCCATCCTCACCGGCTTCGGCTCGGCCTTTTTTCCCGTCTCCCGGGAGGAGGTGGTGGCCATGCTGACGGACACCCTGGAGGCAGTACTGCTGCGGCAACACCGATTGGTCCCTGCTACTCCGGCTTCCTCTGGATATCCTGAGCTTTGATTCCTACGGCTATTTTGATAGTCTGCTTATATACCGGGATGCCCTGAAAGAGTTTTTGGACCGGGGCGGCTGGCTGGCCTGGGGCTTGGTCCCCACCGGAGACGAGCTAAACCGGGAAAACGAAAATAGCCTCTGGGCCAGATTTCAGAGCCAGGTGCAGCAAGCCGCAGCCCAGGGAATCGACCTGCACCGGCTGCTGTCCCAAGCCCTTCTGACCCCGGCTTGCGGCTTGGGCTATCTGACCGAGGAGGCGGCCACCCGGGCGCTGGCCCTGCTGCCCGTG
>JAFDHU010000070.1 GCA_019308625.1 Deltaproteobacteria bacterium | reverse complement strand
GCTCGGGCGGAGCTGACCCGAAAGTGGCCCAGCCGTTTGGAGATCACGGTTTATGAACGGGAGCCGGTGGCCCTGGTGCAACTGGACGAGCTTTACTACACCGATCGTCAGGGCAGTCTGTTCAAACCCTTGTCTCCGGGGGAGCCGCACGATTTTCCGGTGATTACCGGGCTCAGACAAGAACAACTGATCAACGGCGTGAGAGTGCCGCCTCGGCTCTTTAAGGAGATTCTGGCCCTGCTAAACCTGCTGAAAACCGCCCAGCCGCCCCTTAATCTGGCGAATATCTCGGAAATCCATGTGGATCAGGAACGAGGCTTCACCTTGATTGCTAACGGCTTGAGAGGCGCGGTGCACCTGGGCGCCCGGGATCTGCCGGAAAAGCTGGCCAAATTTGCTTCGGTGTGGCCTTTTCTTAAGCAGCAGGGCCTTCCCTCCCGGCTGGAAGGCATCAACCTGGACTACCCCCGGAAGGTCCTCCTCAGTCTGAAGGAGCCCGTGGTTCCACCAGCAGGAAAATCTCGGTGACCCAGGAACTGATTGTCGGACTGGATATCGGCACCACCAAGGTATGTGCGGTGGTGGGCGAAGTCAGGAGCAACCAGGTGGAAATCGTGGGGGTGGGCACCGCCCCCACCGCTGGAGGCCTGCGCAAAAGCGTGGTGGTGAACATTGACAACACCGTCAAGGCCATCCGCAAGGCGGTGGAAGAGGCCGAAACCATGGCCGGCTGTGAAATCCGCTCGGTGTTCACCGGAGTGGCCGGCGCCCACATCCAGGGAATGAACAGCCACGGCGTCATCGTGGTGAAGGAGCGGGAGGTGACCCCTGCCGAAGTGGAGCGGGTCATTGAGTCCGCCAAACTCATGGTGTCCATCCCGTCCGATCGGGCTGTGGTCCATACCCTGGTGCAGGATTTTATGATTGACGGCCAGGACGGCATCCGGGACCCGGTGGGCATCCACGGCGTCCGGCTGGAATGCCGGGTGCACATTGTTACTGCGGCGGTGAACGCCTTAAACAACATCATAAAATGCGTCAACCGGGCCGGCCTGCAGGTCAGCGGCATCGCCCTGCAAAGCCTGGCGGCCGGGGAGGCGGTGCTCACCGAGGAGGAAAAAGCCCTGGGAGTGGCCCTCATTGACTTCGGCGGAGGCACCACCGACCTGGCCATCTTCGGGGGCAACTCCCTGCGCCACAGCTCGGTCATCCCCGTAGGCGGCAACAACCTCACCAACGACATCGCCGTGGGGCTGCAAACCTCCCTAATCAACGCCGAGAACCTGAAAAAGAGATACGGCTGCTGCCTCAACACCCTAAGCGGCCTGGAGGAAAAAATTGAAATCCCCGGCCTGGGGGGGCGCAAGGCCCGCCTGCTACCCCGGCGGGAGCTGGCTGAGATCATTCATTTGCGGCTGAGCGAACTCCTGGACCTCATTGCCAAGGAGATTCATAAAGCCGGAACCACCATCCCGGTGCTGGCGGGGGCCGTCATCTCCGGCGGCTCTGCGCAGGTTCCCGGCCTGCCCGAACTGGTGGATGAAACCCTTTATCTCCCCACCCGTCTGGGCCATCCCGTGGTGGGTGGCGGACTCACCGACGTGGTCCACGACCCGGCTTACGCCACCGGGGTGGGTCTGGTGCTTTACGGCCATCTGCTGCAACAAGGAGGGGATTTTGCCTATCCCCGGGTCAGAAAAGCGGCGGGCGGTTCCCGGAAAGGTTTCTGGAGCCGTCTGAAGGGCTGGTTTAAAGAGGTAGTCTAACTCATGGAAGGGGGTTGCCTTATGAAAATTCAACTGGTCCCCAGGGAATTGTCGGCCAGAATCAAGGTTCTGGGTATCGGCGGCGCCGGCGGCAATGCCGTCAACGACATGATTAAATCCAATATGGCGGGGGTGGATTTCATTTCCGCCAACACCGATGCCATGTCTCTGGAACGGAGTCTGGCTCCGGTGAAAATTCAGTTGGGACCCACTGTCACCGGTGGTCTGGGGGCCGGCGGCAACCCCGAGGTGGGGCGGGAGGCCACCAGGGAGGAAGCCGAACGCATCAAGCAGGTCCTCCAGGGCGCCGACATGGTGTTCATTGCCGCCGGCATGGGCGGCGGCACGGGCACCGGCGGTGCCCCGGTAGTGGCAGAAATCAGCCGGGAGGTGGGCGCCCTCACCGTGGCCGTGGTGAGCAAGCCCTTTGAGTTTGAGGGCAAAGTGAAAGCCCGCCTGGCCCAGAAAGGCATTGAAGAGCTGCGCCGGGTGGCCGACACCATCATCACCATCCCCAACGACCGGCTGTTCAGCCTGGGCTCCAAAAGCTCCCGCACCGCTGACATTTTCTCCATGGCCAACGAAGTCCTGGGGGCCGCGGTGCGGGGTATCTCGGACCTTATCATGGTGCCGGGCTTCGTCAAAGTGGACTTTGCCGATGTGCGCACCATTATGCGGGAAGGGGGCATGGCCCTCATGGGCACCGGCTCCGCCCGAGGTAGCGCCCGGGCCGCGGAAGCCGCCCGCAAGGCCATCTCCCACCCCCTGCTGGAAGACATCTCCATCCGGGGCGCCCGGGGCATCCTCATCAACATTACCTCCTCCCAGGACTTCTCCATGGATGAACTGAAGGAAATCTGCAGCATCATCCAGGAGGAGGCCCACGAAGACGCCCTCATCAAGTGGGGCCTGGTCTATGACGATGAGCTGCATGAAGAGCTCCGGGTCACAGTAATCGCCACCGGCATGGGCAAACCGGTTGAACTGGAACGGGAAGCCCCCCTCTGGCAGCCGCCGGTGCGCGAGGCCCCCACCGTGGAGGATTTGGAAATCCCCACCATCCTGCGCAAGGGTGAGCTGCCCCGGCCGGAAAGCCCGGCCGCCGAGAAACGCTCCCCCAGCCTGGGAGTGGTGAGCGGCAAAAAATACGTGGTCCATCCGGACCTGCAATACGAAGAAAGCGAACTGGACACCCCCCCGTTTCTTCGCAAGGCCGATTAGGCCCTAGCGCCAGCCCGCGGGAGGGCCGGAGCCCCCGGCCCTCCCTTGCTCTTTCCCATCGCGTTTTTTGGGCCTCATTCCCACCTCTTTGGTCCCTGCCCCAGGTTTTCAGCGAAAATATCTTTCCGGTGAAATTCCCTCTAAAGTTTTCCAGCCCTCTTCACGATGAGGGGGGATGAGGGCGGGGGTGAGGGCCTCTGCGGCCCCCTAGCCTCCAAAGCGGAGAGTATTTTCGGATGGGGATTGGGCCCTGGGTGGTTCTTTTGGCCCTCTCCGGATTTATTGCTCCTTTTGGCAGCGGTGGACGTTCCGTCTTTTAACGTCTTGCGTAAAAAGAATTTGGTTGCCTTTCCGTCATTGATCGCAAACTCCACACCCTGTTGGCTAAATGGCTCTGACGCTGAGGCAAAACTTTCTGTGGACCTCTCTGGGCAATGTGGTGTACGGCGGCTTCCAGTGGGGAATCATTATAATTCTTTGCAAACTGGGGAATCCTGAGATGGTGGGCCATTATGCCCTGGGAGTATCCATCTGTGCCCCCATTTTCATGTTCGCCGGCCTTAACTTACGTCTTGTTCAGGCCACTGATGTAAACCACGACTATACCTTTAACCATTATCTGGGGCTCCGGTTAATTACCAGCTCGCTGGCATTGGCAGCGGTCTTCTTAATAGTCGCCCTTCTAGGATACCGTTTCCTGCTGGGGGCTGTCATCTTACTGGTGGGAATCTTCAAGTTGCTGGAGGCCCTGAGTGAAACCATATACGGCTTCCTCCAAAGAATTGAACAGATGGACTTTATCGGCATTTCTTTAACCCTCAAGAGCCTCCTGTCCCTCCTGGCCTTCGCCGCGGCCTTGGCCCTGACCCACCGGCTGGTCTGGGCGGTCCTGGGTCTGGCCGCGGCCTCGGCCCTGACCTTCATCTGCTATGACACCCACCGATGCCGCCGGATGATGGCTGCCGCCGTTCCCGCCCCCGCCGGTTACAGGGTTGGCGCCAGCTGGGTCAAAACCCTCCGGCCTGCGTGGGAATGGGCGGTTCAACTGCAACTGGTCAAACTCTCCCTGCCCCTGGGGGTGGCTGGCATGCTCATCGCCCTGACCTTCAATATTCCTCGCTACTTCATCAAGTACTATCTGGGGGCTGCGGAGCTGGGCATTTATTCGGCCATGTTCCAACTGATGCTGGCTGGCTCCATTCTTATGATGGCCGTGGGGCAGACCATCCAGCCGAGACTGGCACGCTACTACGCTTGCCGGGACCTGGGCGCCTTCTGCCGCCTGCTGTTCAGGGGGGCGACGGTGGCCGCATTGGCCGGGCTAGCTGGCTGGTTGTTCTCCCTGCTCTGGGGCAAGCCCATCCTGACAATTTTCTATCACCAGGAATACGCCCGGCACACCGCCTGTCTGCAATGGGTAATGGCTTCATCCATTTTTTATTACCTGGCCACCATCCTTATCTTCGGAGTTACCGCTATGCGATCCTTTAAAAACCTGCTGCTGCCCTTTGCGGCCTCCGCCGCCGCAGCCGGACTCAGCTCCTGGCTGCTGATCCCGGCCTTCGGACTGATGGGCGCCGCCTGGGCCCTCTGCATCATTAATTTGTCGAATACTGTCTTTCTCGGTCTCCTTATCGTTTTCCTTTTCCGGCAGGCCGCCCGTCAGACTTAAGGAGCTTACAAACCCGTGGCAACTATGGCAGAGTTTTTGGATATTTTCCTGAGGTGCCTGGTCATCGTCAGCCTGGTCTTGGCCGCCCTTACCGCCTACTTTTCCAGAAAAAACCCTGGCCTGTTCAGAATTCTGCTGCTCTACTTGCTCATCTGCCTGACCTTTATCCAGGTCAAATGGCTGCTGCACCTGGATTTGGGCTCCTACGATGCCGCGCTTTACCATTCCCTCAGTTTGTCTGTCCGGGAAAAGCTGCATAAAGACTTGCTGGGCAACCTGGGCGGAATTTTCATTAATTACTCCGCCTACACGGTGCCTTTGGGGATAATTTATTATCTGTTCGGGGGCTCCCAGTTGATCGGGCAAATGTTCAGCGCGCTCATCGGTCTGGGAGTGCTGGTAAATGTATACCGCCTGGCAGAAGCCTGGTTTGACCGCCGCACCGCCCAACTGACCTCCCTTTGCCTGGCTCTTTACCCCTTCGGCTGGGTGCTGGCCGGCACACTGAACCGGGACCTGCCCATCCTCTTCTTCCTTACTGCCCTGTTTCGCTTGCTCACTCGGCTTTCCTCAACAGCCAGCCTCGCCCCCCGTTTGGCCAACTGGTGCGGCATCGTGTTCTGCGCCACCTACCTGGCCCTCCTCAGGCCCCCGTTGCTTCTGCTCCTGGGCCTGTCATTAATGGTCTTCCTCCTGGTGAGCGCAAGGAAATTTGCCAAACCGGACCTGACCCGTCCCCTCAGGATTGTGGCTCTCTCAGCCATTATTCTGTTGGTGGGTGGCGGCTTGTTTCACCTGGGAACCCGCTACCGGATTCCTTCTTATCTCTTTGGCAAATCAATCCAGTTCCTATCCTTGGAGGAAATCAACAAAAGACTGGACAACTCATCAGACGCGGATTCTGCCTATGCCCACGACCTGCGTTTCGGCTCGCTTCGGGACATTTTGACCAATTTACCCAGGGCCCTCCTGTACTTCATGTTCTCCCCCTTTCCCTGGCAGGTCCGTTCGGTCAAACACGCCCTGGGATTGATGGATTCAGTCCTAGTGGTATGCCTGACTTTCTTTTTCATTAAAGGATGCCCCTCTTTTTGCCGACGAAGACGCCGGGTGGCCTTGTTCCTCCTGGCTTTTGTGCTGGCGGGGGTGGTTGCCAGCAGCATCATCCAGGCCAATGTGGGAGGGGCCATGCGCCATCGCACCATGTTCACCTTCTTGATGTTCCCGGTGGCGGTGCATGGTTTCCTGGCAGCCTCCTTGCGGCGGAAGCAGGGTCTTTCGCCTTACTTCTCCTGCCAATGGCAGCAGACACAAAGGAAGGCCTTATGAAAAAATCAATAATTACTGGAATTACTGGCTTGAGGGCGCTTCTGGCAGGGCTTCTAGGTACTCTCGTTCTCGGCGCTTGGGCGGGGCCGGGCCAAACTGCCCCAATTGCCCCCGCGGACCTCAACTACCCGGTGGTGGAAGTGAAGCCGGCAGTGGTCCCGCGAACTGTGGAGTTAGTCGGCGCAGGCAACGAATACCTTCTCCTGCACTGCCGCTTCCCGGGGGCAGACCCTGCCTCTTTCAAAATCAAGGTTATTCAGCTAGGCAGAAGGGGTCCTGTTCCCCGGTTCCAGACGGCTTTTTATCAACTCTGCTGGGCTCCCCCGGCCTCCCGGGGCAAGCTGCCCCCCGACGCCCTGCTGCCCCTGGATCAAGGTCTGGTCTCTACCGGCCAAGCCCTGGACATAATCGCCGTTTTTCATATCCTGTCCGACTCTTCCCGGGGCACCTTCCGGTTGGTGCTGGTGGCCACTGACAAGCGCCATATTTTCCGGCTGCCCCTGAAGCTGCGGGTCTACCGTTTTGACCTGCCCGATGACCTGCCCATCAGCATCTTCGCTCAATTCTGGCCCTACTCCCGGGAGCGCTACCGCAAATACGGGGTTTCGGCGACAGCCTATCTGCCAACCATCCAGGCCTATTACCAGAGCCTGAGAAAATATAAGGTGAATGTCCTGGGGGGCGTACATTTCTTTCCTTTTGACCAGCTCCGTCCAGACACCAGAATTGAGGAATTCCGGGATTATCACGAATTGGTGGAATTTGCCCTCAACCGGGCCAAATTCCGGTCCATCATGATCCCCAAGCTGTGGGGCTGGAAAAGCATCAACTCCCCCGGGGGCACTTTTCTGGCTCGGGCCCTCATCTTTTACCCTCTGTACCAGGCCTACCTGAAGCGGCACGGCTGGCAGGACCGGGCCCTCAACTATCTCATTGATGAACCCAAGCCGCAAGATTATCCGGCAGTACAACAGGCCTTTGCCCTGGTGAAGAAACTGGCTCCCACCGTCCGGACCCTGTGCACCGGCTGGAATCCGGCTCCAGAGTTC
>JAFDHU010000069.1 GCA_019308625.1 Deltaproteobacteria bacterium | reverse complement strand
TGGGATTAAAAATGAGAAATCGGATAATCTGGCATTTCGAGCATGGTCTCCATTGTAATAGACGCTTCTCTGGACGTTATGAGACTATTATTTGGTTTACAAAATCTGATAAATGTCGTCAGACAGGGGCGTGGAGTACCAGCAGTTCCTCTGGTGATAGTCGGGATTGCACCTTAAAAATTTTGAGCAGCCATACATTGATATACATGAATTTTCCCTGATGGCGGAGGGGGTTTCACCACCTGGGGCGGGCCGGCAGGCCCGCCTCTTTTCGTACTGGCACTAAGACCCGGGAATTTTCGGCTTCCGGCACCTTGGCCGAATCCCTTTCCTCTCAAAGCCCAAGCCCCGAGCCGAACAAACTTACCTGCCCTGAAGCATTCCTCTAATACCCATACTTTGCTTCATTAAGTAATTACTTTTCTTCCGAAACAGGAAAAGGGAGCCCGCTCTAAACTTATAAGTTGTGGATATTATTGATAATGATTGCTTGGCACGGTCATTGAATAAACATCGGGGAAAGAAACTGAACCGCTGCTACGGAGGCACCGGCCGCCGGGAAGCCACAGGGGAATCATTGGGACACCAGCAAGTCATGCCGACCGGGAAAAAGAAAAATCTGGATACTTGTACTAGGGAAGCCTTCAGCGCCCTGGATCATGCCTTGAACCATATGGCCGCGGCAGTGGCCAATCTTCACGAAGCCGCGGTACATCTGAGGCATTGTCATATGGCGAGGTCGGTGGCCACCATTGAGCAGGCCCGGGAGGAGATCCGCAAATCCTGGCGGGCCGTCCAGGAGCTCAAGCATATCCAAGAAACCGGCCAAGATCCGGAAGTTGTGGCCCCTCCAGGCCATCCGATGGCAGTAGCACCACCTGGAAGTGAGACCGATTTTTGAAATCACGCCGGATTTTGGGCCAAAAAGAGGGAATCCCGTATTTTTCCGGTTTCCAAAACCAATTTTGCAAAAGGAGGGAGGAAAGGAAGCAAGGGGTGTAAAAGGTCGCTGATATTTTCTCTATCCATCCCGCAGGCGGTTTAATCTCAAGGGTTATTTTGGCTTTTAACCCACATTGACTTAATATCCACTGGGACGGGAAGGGAGATTGGGAGGCTGCAGGGGGGCGGGCGCTCATTCCCTCAAAACTCCTGCCGCACCGATCCTTAATCTGAGGGGGGTGGCGGAAGTGGGGTCGTGAGTTAAATTTCCCGGGGTGGCAGTCGCCTTCCCTTTGCAAAACGGGGGTTTTTGCCGTATATTGGGCTTCAGGGACGTCTGGACCCCATGACCAAAGCCGAGCTCCCTCCGGAGTCTGAACTAAAAAGCCAGCCCCAGGGCGCCGAACCCGGCGGGCCCCCCCCGGAGAGTCCTCCCTGTCCGCCTTCAGAAGGGGTGTCGGGCCCCACCTTCCCCACCCAGTTCGCCCGGCTGTTTTTTGCCGCCATCACCCTTCTCGTCCTGTACTACTCCTATAAAATTGTCAAGCCCTATCTGATTGATATATTTTTGGCCTTTGTGCTGTATATTACGGTCAGACCGCTTCACCGTGGACTTACCAAGCTGTTTTTCGGAAGAAAGGTCCTGGCTTCTGGGGTTGCCTGCCTGATTTTGGCCCTTTTCATCCTGATTCCCCTGTTGACCCTGGTGAGCATCATTGCCAATCAGGCCCTGGAATTCTCCGCCACCCTCAAGGCCGGGCTGAAAAGCGACCAGCTATGGCAGTGGATAGATGCCCAAACCAATTTGGTGACAGGCTACCTGAAAGACCTGAACCTGCCGCTACCTCCCGAACAAATCAAGCTGGAGAGCATCGTTCGCACTATCCTGGCTCGGGCCAGCGAGTTCATCTATCACAATGCCATCAGTCTGCTCAAAGGCTTCACCTTCTTTTTCATGGACCTTCTCCTGATTCTGTTTGTGGCCTTCTTCATGTTTTTGAAAGGGGATGACTTTATTGAGGAGTTGAAAAAGCTCTCTCCCCTGGATGCCACTCATAATGAAGAAATCCTGCAGGATATGGAGTCCACCATCAAGGCCACCATGTGGAGCACTGTGGTGGTGGCCATTCTTCAGGGAACCATGGGGGGACTGGGCTTTTTTGTGGTGGGATTGCCGCAGGCGGCCTTCTGGGGCACCATTATGATTCCGGCGTCCGTCATCCCGGTGGTGGGTGCAGCCCTTATCTGGGTGCCCGGCGTCATTTATCTGTTCTTCCAGGGCTTTTACGCCAAGGCCATCGGCTTGACCATATATTTTTTGGTGGTGGTGGGCTCAGTGGATAATTTCCTGAGGCCGGTCCTGACCAGGGGAGCCCGGGCCACCCCGGCCATCTTCATTTTTTTCGCCATCCTGGGTGGCATTTCCTATTTCGGCATGGTGGGCTTCATTCTGGGCCCGCTGATTCTGTCATTTTTACAGTCCCTGCTGCAAATCTATCAGAAGACCATTCTGGCCCCCGCCCGGGCTCCGGCGGCAGGCCCGGCCCCGCCTCCTCCCGAAAAAAAGCCCGCCGTCCGGTCGGACGGCGGGCCGTGACGACAACGTCGGGGAGCTGTCAGCAAAGACCTTACATTAGGCAGCGCCCTGCAATTCCTGTTTGACCTCGGACAGGTCCAATTCCCCCCGGACAAACGCAGTCCGGTTTTCCAACTGCTCCAGCTCCTGTTGCACCAGCTCCCGCTCCAGGGCCCGGTCTTCGTGAATGAGCTGGCAATATTCCTCGGTCAGTTCCATTTTGAAGTCCTGAGAAAACAGGGCCGGGTTCTGCAGGCGGTCCTCCAATCCCAGAACATTGTCCAGCAGGTAAAAATAGATAGACCTGGCCTCGGCCAGCCGGCCGCTTTGCGCCAGACGGTCTGCCTGGGCCTGGGCCCTCCTCAGCTTGCGCTCGGCTTCCGCAGGATCCAGGGAATCCTCGGCCACATCCTCAATAATGAGGTCTACGGTTTCCAGAATTTCCTCCAGGCCCTGCTCTTCCTCTTTCAGGACGCCGCGCACCTGGGGCACCCGATCGGCCAAATCCAGAATAATATCCACCAAATCCTTTTTGGAATATTTTTTCAGACGCTCGCTGAGCTCAGCACGGTTCAGGAACATTTGGGGCTGATCTATCCAAGCCCGGAGCAGGGCCAGAACATGAGGGCACATCTCTCCGGCTTCGGACTGGACACAGGAGCACCGGAAGGACAACTGGTCCTCTTTGATTTTCACTTCCACCTGGAAAGATTCGCCGTTCTCCACTACCCCTTGCAGGCGGTCGGGAAAGCGGTACCCGTGCCGCACGCGGCCTTCAGCCACCAGGATGCGGGCCACGGCGTTGGCTTCGGGAGACCCGATCTGCTCCAGGGTTTGGGGCTGCAATTCCTCAAAACGCATAATTATTCCTAATGAGGGATATAACTTCTTTTCTTAAAATTTACCATATCATGAGGACTTAGCAACCAGTTATTGGGTTTTTTTGAGGGCGCGGGAGAAAAAAGTTGGGGGTGGGCTAAACGGCGCGCCGGCTTGATTCATAGAGGTCGTTGAGACGGGCTTCCAGTTCCTGACGCAGGGGTTCCAGGGCCGGGCCTCGGCAGTCCGGCTGAACCCACAGGGGCTCCCCCACCAGAAAGAGCAGTTGGCTGAAGGGCAGCGGCACTTCAAACCGGTCCCAGGTATTGAGGGTGAACTTCCGGCTGGCCGCCACCGCCAAAGGAATGATAGGGGCCCGGGCCTCCCGAGCCAGGAACAAAACTCCTTTCTGGGCCACTCGGGCCGGTCCCCGGGAGCCGTCGGCGACGATGCCGCCGCTGTGCCCCTGGCGCATGTAAGCTGCCATGCTTTGCAAGGCTTGAACGCCGCCTTTACGCCGGGAACCCGGACACACAATAAACCCCAGCCCTTGGGCCACCTCGCCGATGAATTCCCCATCCCGGCTGGGACTGGCCATGAGCACCAGAGGAGGCAGGTCCTTGAAATAATGATGAAAATAAAACAGCGGCGACAACAGGTGGCAGTGCCAGGCGGTGAACAGCACCGGCCGGCCGGAGGCAATCAGGGCAAGGATTTCTTGGCTGACCGCGGCTTCAGGGCGGCAGGTACGCAGGTAGTTTTTGACCAGAACTTTAGCCAGCCGGGGGGCGAACCGGCGCCATGCCGGGTGGTCCAGGCGAAGCTTCATCGCTGCGGTGCGGGACCCGGCCCGGAAGGGGCAGGCGCGCCTTCCAGGCGTTCAATGATTTTGGGGGTGTAAAGTTCGTGCTCCTCCAGCAGGGGCGAAACCCGGCGCATCATACTCAGTTTCATCACGTAAAAGTTGAGGCGCCGCAGGTGCCGGAGCTTTTCGGCTTCGTCTGGCATGGCGGCCACCAGGTCCTGGAGGCGCACGATTTCTTTCCGCAGCTCCAACTCCGGGGGCAGGCAGTCGGCCATCTTCAGGATCTTGTAAGCCAGGCGCAGCTCGGGCGGGACGTGGCTGTCGTCCTCCAGCTTAAGGGGCTTGCCCTTGCCGGGCAAATCGTCAAAGGCCCCCGCCTCTATGGCTTCCAAAATCCGGTTTTCCGCGATCTTCTGAAAAAAATCCATCCGGTCTTTTACGAGGCTTCAGCTTGGCCTAAAAAAATTTTGCGGAGTCGGCCGCTCCCAGGGAACCGAGATACTGTCGCCCAAGTTCCCGACTTTCTGTCCCGGTTCCCGCCATCTCTCAGCGGTGCCGCCGTTTGCGGGCCCGCTCCAGTTCCCGTTGCTCTTCCCGGCGGCGGATAGTTTCCCGTTTGTCCACTTTTTTCTTGCCCTTGGCCAGACCCAGCTCCACTTTGGCGTGTCGGTTTTTGAAATAAAGCTTAAGGGGAATCAGGGTGTAGCCCCGCTCCTGGAGCTTGCCCAGCAGGCGCTTTATTTCCCGACGCCGCAGTAAGAGTTTGCGGGGGCGATCGGGTTCGTGGTTTTCCCCCGCGGCGTGGGGGTAGGGACTGATATGGGCGTTGAAGAGATAAATCTCCCCGTCCCGGAACCGGGCATAGGCATCCTCAATATTGACCCGCCCCAGCCTGAGGGATTTGACTTCGGTGCCCTTGAGAACCATGCCGGCCTCATACAGTGCATCAATGGTGTAATCGTAATAGGCCTTGCGGTTCCGGCAAATAAGTTTTATGCGTTCCTCGGTCATGCAGGTCGTCGGCTTCGGACCCCAAGCCGGATTTTTTGACGGCTAGGATATCAAATATGGGAGGATTTTCCATATAAACTGACGCGGCGGCTCCCCGCGGCAACCCGGCAGGGGAAGTGGGATGCCGGGACGCTTCTTACGGAATACCGGCCAAGGCCGAGCCGAAGCGGTAAATTTCCGGAAAGCGCCGACTCATCTCTTCGGTGGCCAGCCGGTTGATGTCCTCCGCGGTGATCAGGCTCAGGGCCTTGGCGGCCATGGTTTTGGCCTCTTCTAGACTGAGCTGGCGGATGACGCTCTTGACCACCGGGATGGCCATGGCATTCATGGACAACTCGTCCACCCCCAAGCCCAACAGGATGGGGATGTGCAGCGGGTCGCCGGCCATTTCCCCGCACATGGCCACGGGGATGCCCGCCTCCCGCCCTGCCGCCACCACCTGGTCAATCATGTGCATGACCGCGGGATGCAGAGGCTGGTACATGGAAGCCACCATTTTGTTGCTACGGTCAATGGCCAAGGCGTACTGAATCAGGTCGTTGGTGCCGATGCTGAAGAAGTCCGCTTCCCGGGCCAGAGCGCGGCACAGGGTCACCGCGGCCGGGACCTCAATCATGGCTCCCACCGGCAGGTGAGGGTCAAAAGGCACCCCCTGGGCGGCCAACTCGGCCTGCACGGCTTGCAGAAGCTCCCGTGCCGTCCGCATTTCCTGGACGCTGGAGATGAGGGGGAACATCACCCGTACCCGGCCGAAGGCCGAGGCCCGCAAAATGGCCCTGAGCTGCGTGCGGAAGATTTCCTGCTCCTTGAGGCAGAAGCGAATGGCCCGCAAGCCCAAAGCTGGGTTCATCTCCGGGGCGTACTCCATCCGGGGCAGGAATTTGTCGCCGCCGATGTCCAGGGTGCGGATGGTTACCGGACGGGGCTGCATGGCCTCCACCACCCGACGGTAGTCCTCAAACAGCTCCTCCTCTGTGGGCAGTTGGCGCTGGCGGACATAAAGGAACTCGGTGCGGTAAAGTCCCACTCCGTCGGCTCCGTATTTTTGAGCAAGCTGCACTTCTTCCGGCAGCTCAAGGTTAGCCAGTACCTGCACCACCGAGCCGTCCCGAGTGAGAGCCGGAGCCGCGCTGTTCCGGGCCACCCGGTGCTTGAAGGCCTCAAATTCCTTTTTCCGGCCTTGGTATTTATCCAGCACCTCGGCGCTGGGCCACAAAATGACCCGACCCGTGAGGCCGTCCAGGATCAGCTCATCCCCGGGCTGGATTTCCCGGGTGGCCATGTCCAGCCCCACCACTGCGGGAATTTCCAGAGACTGGGCCATGATGGCGGTGTGGGAGGTTTTGCCGCCCCGTTCGGTGACAAAGCCCAGCACCCGGGAGCCGGCCATCTGGGAGGTTTCCGCCGGGGAAAGGTCCCGGGCTACCAGGATGGCAGGCTCAGACAGGGCCAAACGGCTCCCCCGGTCACTGCCGCTGAGATTCCCCTGCAGGCGCCGGTAAACCGATTCTACATCCTGGAGGCGGCTTTTGATGTAGGGGTCTTCAATGCGGGCGAACAGCTCCCTGACCCGTTCAAAAGCCCGGTATAGGGCCCATTCGGCGTTAAGATTGCTTTCCTTGATGAGCCGCAAGGGCTCCTCGTAGAGCATCCGGTCCTTGAGAATGAGCAGATGCAGCTCCAGGAGATGGCTGTGTTCGGGGAACTCGGCCTCCAGCCGGTGTTTGAGGCGTCTCAGATCGGCGTAGGCCTGGTCCACGGCCTCCTCAAAGCGCTTGACCTCCGCGGCCTTTTCCTCGTCCGTGAATACCAAGCGATAGGAGGCCCTGAAGCTGCCCAGGTCGTTCACCACCCGGGCCCGGCCGATGACAATACCGGGAGAGGCGGGAATGCCATG
>JAFDHU010000068.1 GCA_019308625.1 Deltaproteobacteria bacterium | reverse complement strand
TCACCTCCCTCCCTGGCGGCCGGGGCGCGGTGCGGGAGGTCTGCGACCTCCTGCTGAAGGCCCGGGGTCAATGGGAAAATCTGCTGACAGACTGGCTGTCCTGAGAATTTGCCCTCTTACGCCTCATGGTTTTTTTTCGGGGCTGGCTGCTGGGCTAGCAAAGCAGACAGGTATCAGGCTTAATTGACGAAAGGTCCGGGCCGATCGGAAGTTCCGCTCGGTGTCCCGGATCCAAGGTTTCATAACATGAAGGCGTCAGCCATCTTCAGACTCAGATGGGCGGTGGTTTGGGGGCTCATGCCTTCCCGGGTTCAGCATGAGGCTCCGACCCGCCCCAAGATGGAGACTTTGGCCCTGACCGAAGTGGAGGATGGCAACAAGCGCTGGATTCTGGAAGCCAAGGACGCCGAGTACCTGAAAGAGCAGAAAACCATCCGCATCACCGGCATCAAGGTGGAATTTTTCGGCGAAGGCGGCCGGGTGCTCAAGGTCTCCTGCCAGGAAGGCCTGATCAACACCAAAAGCCGGGCCCTGACCCTACGGGGCCGGGTGCGCCTGGAAGAGGGCGACCTTATCATCAAAACCGAGACTGTGCACTACCAGCCCAAGGAGCGCCTGTTGGTGGCTCCGGAAGAGGTGGTCCTGGAGAGCCCCCGGCTCACCATCCGGGGACAGGGCCTGCGGGTAGAGTTGCGCTCCAGGCGGCTGGCGCTGATACGTCATCAATCCACTGAGGTAAAGCTGACCGGAAAGGGATGGCTCAAGTAATGACCCGGATTATGGCCCGATTGGTTGGAGTAGCTGGCCTGATATGGCTGGCCTGCCTCCTGTCTATGGCCGCGGCCCGGGCGGCGCCGGCGAAGCCGGAAGCCCGGGAGACGCCTCTGCATATCACCGCCCTGCGCCTGGAAGCGGACCAGAAGGAGCGGGTCATCACCTTCAGCGGCCGGGTCAAGGCCCAGTACGGCGACTCCACCCTTTATGCAGAGCGGCTCAGAATTTTCTACAAGCCCGCTGAGGGCAAAGCCGCCCAAGCGGGCGAAGAATCCGGGGACCGGTCCCCCTTAGCGGAGCTGGGCGGGGAAAAGATTGACCGCATTGAGGCCGAAGGCCGGGTGCGCTTCGTTCAGGAAGACAAGGTGGCGGCCGGCGACAAAGCCGTCTACTACCGGGATGAGGAGAAAGTGGTGCTTCTGGGAAATCCCCGGGTCTGGCGGGGGGAGAACATTCTGAAGGGGGAAAGAATCACTCTTTATTTGAAGGACAACCGGGTGGTGGTGGAAAGCTCTCCCCGCAAGCGGGTGGAGGCCCATCTGTATCCGGCCCCGGGCAAGACCCTCGGGGTGGGGGGCCTGCTGCCGGGAGGGCCGCGGAGCCCCAGGAAAAAGACGGGCCTGCCCCGGTAAGACTCAGGCTCCCCGGGATGGCCCAGCTCCGGGCTTCAAGCTGGACGCCGCCGTACCGCTCAAGCTTTTCAGCCGAACACCCGAAGTCATAAGGAAAACTATCAGTCCCATGCATCGCTTACTTTTGCAGAATTTGTCCAAGAGCTTTGACGCCCGCAAGGTGGTGAACAACCTCACCATGGAGGTGAAAAGCGGCGAAGTGGTGGGGCTGCTGGGTCCCAACGGTGCCGGCAAGACCACCACCTTCTACATGGTGCTGGGGGTGCTCAAGCCGGATGGCGGCTCCATCTTTCTGGACGATGAGGACATTTCCTCCCTGGCCATTTACCAGCGGGCCCGCAAGGGGCTCCAGTACCTGCCGCAGGAATCCTCGGTTTTCCGCAAGCTCACGGTGGCCGAGAATATTCTGGCCATCCTGGAGACCCTGGAGCCGGACCCTCGGCTGCGGGAAGTGCGTCTGCAGCAGCTTTTGGGCGAACTCAAGCTTACCCACTTGGCCCACCAGAAGGCTTCGGCCCTGTCCGGGGGGGAGCGCCGCCGGGTGGAAATCACCCGGGCCCTGGTAACCTCCCCCCACTTCATCATTCTGGATGAGCCCTTCGCCGGTATTGACCCGCTGGCGGTGACGGACATCCAGAATATTATCCGCCAGCTTAAGGGAAAGGGCCTGGGTGTGCTGCTTTCCGACCACAATGTGCGGGAAGCCCTGGTGGTCTGCGACCGGGCCTATATTTTGCACGAAGGGGTGATTCTGGAGGAAGGAACCCCTGACTATCTGGTTAACAGTGAATTGGCCAAAAGAATTTACTTGGGCGAGGGCTTTAAGTTATAATAGAGTTGGTTTTAGCTGGGGTGGTATGAAATTTGCCCCAATGGCAAAAAGAGGCCGCTCGAATATTCCGCCACCCCCGACCCGATGGTCGAGCCCATCATGGGGGGCCTGTTTATGAACCATCAGCCCGCGGCAACAGGGTAACCACCTATGGCCTTGGAAATCCGGCAAAGTCTGAAGCTCACCCAGACGCTCATTATGACGCAGAAGCTGCAGCAGGCCATCAAGCTGCTGCAGCTCTCCCGCCTGGAGCTGTTGGGTGAGATTCATCAGGCGCTGGAGACCAACCCGGTTCTGGAAGAGCAGCTCTCTGAAGACCAAACCCAGGAAACCCCGGGAGAAGAAGAGTGGCCGTCGTTTTCCCCGGAACAGGCCGCCGAGGAGCCCCAATCGGATGGGGAGAACAAATCCACGGTAGAGGAATGGGACTGGGACAAGTTCCTGAAGGCCCAGGAGATGCCCACCCCCACTTTCCAGGAATATGAAGAACGGGAAACCCCGCCTTTTGAGAATCTCAACGCCCAGAAAACCAGCCTGAAGTCCCACCTCCAATGGCAGTTGCGCATGGTGGACCTGGAGGAGGAGGAAGAGCGCCTCGCCACCCTGATAATCGGCAACCTGGACAACGACGGTTATCTCCGGGCCGACCTGGAGGAACTTGCCCGGGAAGCGGGTTGCAGCCCGGAACAGGCGGAAAAGGTTATCTACCTGGTTCAGGGCTTTGACCCCCCGGGGGTGGCGGCCCGGGACCTGAAGGAATGCCTGCTGTTGCAGCTAGGCGCCCTGGGCGCCCGGGAGCCGCTGCTGGAGGCCCTGATAGAACGCCATCTCCCCAATGTGGCCAACCGCAATTACCAGGCCATTGCCCGGGACCTGAGAATTTCCCTGGAGGAAGTGGCCCAGGCCGTGGAAATCATCTGCCGGCTGGACCCCAAACCCGGCAGACAGTTTGACCCGGAAGACCCGGCTTACATCCAGCCGGACGTCTACGTGGAGAAGGTGGAGGACGATTACGTTATCACCTTAAACGATGATGGCCTGCCCAAGCTGCGGATCAACAGCTTTTACCTGGAGGCCATGCGGAATCCCGAGAAGCTTTCTGAAGCCGCCAAACAATACATCCAAAGGCATCTGGACAACGCCCTGTGGTTTATCCGCAGCATCAACCAGCGGCAGCGGACCCTGTACAAGGTGACCGAAAGCATCTTCAGGTTTCAGCGGGACTTTCTGGACCACGGCTTATCGTGCTTGAAGCCCCTGACCCTGCGTCAGGTAGCGGAAGACGTGCAAATGCACGAATCCACCATCAGCCGGGTGACCACCAACAAATATGTGCACACCCCCCAGGGGGTGTTTGATCTGAAATTCTTTTTTAACAGTGGCATCAACCTGTCCGCGGGGGATCAAATCGCCTCCGAAAGTGTCAAGGAAAAGATTCGCCAGATCGTACAGTCAGAGGATCCGGAGAATCCGTTGAGTGACCAGGAGATCGCCGATATCCTGCGCCAGGACGACATAATCATCGCCCGCCGCACCGTAGCCAAATATCGGGGCATGCTGGGGGTGCTGCCCTCCAGCAAGCGCAAGCGACCGGGGCTGCGTCAGAAAGGATCGGTAAGTCCCTCCACCCCTTAGCTTTCTCAAACCTCGGATAACGGCTACTACGGAGGAAATTATGCAGATCTCGGTTACCTTTCGGCAATTGGAGCCCTCCGAGGCTCTGAAAAATTATGTGACGGAGCGCCTAAGGAAGTTCAAACGCTATCTGGAAGGCCCTCAGGAGGCCCATGTGGTTCTGGGCCTGGAGAAGTTCCGTCACCTGGCCGATGTAACCATCAACAGCAACGGGCAGATAATCAAGGGCCGGGAAGAAAATACCGACATGTACGCGGCCATTGACTTGGTGATGGACAAAATTGACCAGCAGTTGCGCAAACTGCGGGAGAAAAAGAGGGAGATTAAAGGGGAGCGGAGCCGTGCCGCGGTGGTGGCTGCCCCTGAAGCAGCCGAAGAGGCTCCGGCTGTGCCTCAGGTCCGCCGGCAGCGGGTGGAGGTGGCGCCCCTGGATTTGCCGGATGCCCTGGAACTGCTGGAATCCACCGGCGATGACCTCCTGGTGTTCACCGATGTGGCCAGCGGTGGGCTGTCGGTCCTGTACCGTCGTCCTGATGGCAGCTATCTGTTGGTGGAGCCCGAACTCGGCTGATTTCCGTCATGAAGATTCTTGACTTACTGGACCCGAACTGTATTGTGGCCGATCTCAAAGCCACCACGAAGAAAGAAGTGCTGGAGGAACTGGCGTCCACCCTGGTGCCGGGTCCGGACGGCCTCAACCTGGAAACCGTGGTGGAGGTGCTGCTGGACCGGGAACGCCTGGGCAGCACCGGTATCGGCGACAACGTGGCTATCCCTCACGGCAAACTGTCCAATCTCTCCCAGCTCCGGCTGGCCTTTGGACGCAGCCTCAAAGGTGTCGACTTTGACTCCATGGACGGCAAGCCCACGCACCTCTTCTTCCTGCTGCTGGCCCCAGTGAATTCGGCCGGGCTGCATCTGAAGGCCCTGGCCAAGATTTCCCGCATGCTCATGAGCCAGTCCTTTCGCGAAAGCCTGATGCAAGCTGCCTCCGCGGACGAGATTTACCGGTTGCTGGCCGAGAGGGATGCGGAATTCTGAGACTGCCCGGCCCCGGGGCCCCGGGATAGAGCAGGGGCAGCGGGGCCGGGAAGAGACCAGCAAAAGGGGGGCAGGGCAGCTTCTCCATTTTCCCAGGGCGCCACACCCTGTCCGTTCAGCCTGCCTGTCATCGGCATGAAGTCAACCAGGAATGCCTCACTTCGCCGCTCGCCGGGGAAGGTCCCCCGGCTGCCTATTGCGGTGCTGGTTATCACCGGTCTGTCCGGCTCCGGCAAGAGCACCGTGCTGCGGGCCCTGGAGGACGTAGGCTATTTCTGCATTGACAATCTGCCCTTAAGTCTGCTGGCCCCTTTTCTGCAGGAGGTGTCCAAATCCCGGGAGGATCGCCGCAACATCGCCCTGGTGATGGATGTCCGCACCGAAGGATTTTTGCAGAACTACGCCCAGGTTTTTGACCGCCTCCAGCGCCAGGGTTATCATCTCCACCTCCTATTTCTGGAAGCTGAGGAGGGCGTGCTGCTCCGCCGGTTCAGCCAGACGCGGCGGCAGCACCCGCTGGCCGACCGCAAAAGCATATCCCGGGCCCTGCGCCAGGAGCGGGAATCCCTGGCAGGCCTCCGGCAGTTGGCCCATCGGATCATTGACACCTCTTCCTACAATCCTCACCAACTGCGCAAGCTCATCATCGCCGAGTACACCGACCTCTCCCCCGAGCAGCGCATGGTGCTACACCTCACCTCCTTTGCCTACAAGAACGGGATTCCGCCGGAGGCCGACCTGGTGATTGATGTGCGCTTTCTTCCCAACCCTTATTTTGTGGACGAACTGCGACCCTTGACCGGCAACGAGCCGCGGGTTCGGGAGTTCGTTCTGAGCCAGGAGGAGACCCAGGCTTTTGTCACCCATCTTTTAGATTTTCTGGATTTCCTCTTGCCCCTTTACCAAAAGGAAGGTAAAACTCACCTGAACATCGCCATCGGCTGCACCGGCGGCCAGCACCGCTCGGTGGTCATCGCCAACCATCTGGGGGAACACCTTTCCCGGCGAAATTTGCCATTTACTTTGAGTCATCGTGATCTGACTGAAATAGGGGAAATATAGGAGATGCACGCATGGTGGGAGTCTTGTTGGTGACGCACAAGGATTTGGCGGAAGCCTTTCTTTCGGCCTTCAACCTGATTATGGGGCACCAGGAGGGCATCCAGGCCCTGTCCCTGGACCCCGTGGCGTCTCCGGAGACCCTGCTGCAGCAAATCAACACTGCCATTACCCAGTTGAACAACGGCGACGGTGTCCTGATCCTCACAGACATGCTGGGCGGCACCCCGTCCAACCTTAGTTTGTCCTTCCTGGAGGAAGGCCAGGTGGAGGTGGTGACCGGCGTCAACCTGCCCATGCTCCTGAAACTGGCCAACGTGCGCCAGGGCCACAGCCTGGCGGAGATCGCCCGGGCCCTGAAGGAGTCCGGGCAATCCGGCATCACCGTAGCCGGTGAGGTCCTTAATCAGAAATGACCGGCTGGCTCATCCGTCAGGCCCGACTGACGGATGTGAAGTCCATTTGGGACATTGAACGCCTGTCCTTCCCTGTCCCCTGGTCCCTCTGGTGTTTCCTTTCGGAGCTGGGCAACCCCAACAGCACCACCCTGGTGGCCGGGCCGCCTCCCCCCCGCCCCTGGGAGACCTGCGGCTACCTCATTTACTGGCTGATAGGGGAGGAAATGCACATCATGAACCTGGCGGTGCATCCCCGCCACCGCCGGCAGGGCCTGGCCAAGGCCCTGCTGCGGGAGGCCCTGGATCGGGCCCGGGCCGCGGGCGCCAAAACGGCCATTCTTGAGGTCAGGGTTTCCAACGAAGTGGCCCAGGCCCTGTATGAAGCCTTCGGATTCCAAAAGGTGGGGATACGTCCCCGCTATTACTCCGACAACCAGGAAGACGCCCTGCTTATGGCCTATTACTGGGAGGAAGCCGAGCACGGTGAGGGGTAGGCAGGAATCCGACCGGACGAGGCCGGTTTTTGAAGTGGGCTAAGCCCCCCGCACACCAGGCTGGACAGCCGCCACTCGGAATTCTTCACCTCTGGCCATTCCGCCCGGCTGGGTTTCACTGCAGCAGATGCAGGTTGCCGATATTGACGTGTTTGACCCCCGCCTCCTGAGCCACCCGGCGGGCCGCCAGGGCAAAGTCCCGGGAGGTGACCGGCAGGTCGGACAGATAAAATTGCGGGTAAAAAGCCAGGAGGCTGTAAGGAATCTCTGGATTCAGGGTGGCGATGAACCGGGCCAGGCCGTGGATTTCCTCCAAATCCACATATCCCGGCACCATCAGGGTGCTGGCGGTGAGCACCGGCACCTCCGGCCGCTCCTGGACATGGGCCGCCAGTTGGGCGAAGTTTTTCAGGGTCTGGCTGTTGGACACCCCGCACAAGGCCAGGTGAATCTCCTCGCTGAAGGCCTTGCATGGCCCCGTTGGTCTCCCAGCAGATGCGCAGCTTGCGCCCGGCTTGGCGGGCCGCCTCCAGGGCCAGCCGGGAGGTGGCCAGGGCGTGGGGCAACTGGGGCGTGGGATCGCCCCCGAAATAGCAGATGCAGGCGGTGCGGGCATGGGCCGCTTGGGCCAGCTCCGCCGCAGAAAGCCTATCCCCGGCAAAGGTCCGCCGTTTGAAGGTCCAGTTCTGGCAGAAGAGACAGTTGAAGTTGCAGGCGTGGTAAAACACGGCCAGATTGACGTAGCCCCGTTCCGGACCGGCGGCATAGGCGTACTTGGGGTAGCCCCGGCCGGTGCCCCCGGGACAGAACCAGTCGGCCACGCAGTTGGTGGGCAGGGGGTCGTAATAAAAGCTGACCCCGGCCCCGGCGGGATTGCCGCCCTTCAGCCGCCCCCCGGATACCCGCCGGGCCCCGCAGAAGCCCACCCCGCCCTCAGGGATGCGGCAGGCATGGAAGCATAAGGTGCAGACCTTGCCCTCTGGATCCTGAGGGGGCCTGAGGGGAAGGCCGAAGGCCTGCCGGCTCTGGTGATGATAGGCCTCAATCTCCGGCCAGACCTGGTCAAAGTGGGAGCGGATGCAGTCCGCGCAGTAACCCAGACGGGGAGAGAAGACCTCTGGCTGGCGGCCGCATAGCTTGCAGGTAGCGGTTGGGGTCATATTCCTAGGGACATGAAGCTGGTGTATTGTCGTTCTGAGGCCTTTGCCGAGCGAGTTCCTCTTTGAGTCGGGCGGAGTCAGGTTCCAAATAAGCCATGCACCTTCCTTGGGCCGAAGGCGACGGCTTCCAGGTTCAATTCAAAACAGGGGCGGTTGCGGGGCCCCGCGGGCGGTTTTGCCGAAATATTCCAGGGTCCGGCTGGTCACCACCCGGCCCCGGGGGGTGCGCTGCAGGAAGCCTGCCTGAATCAGGAAGGGCTCGTACACGTCCTCCAGGGTGTCCCGTTCCTCGCAAAGGGTGGCCGACAGGGTGTCCAGGCCCACCGGTCCGCCGTCATACTTTTCCAGGATGGTGAGCAGAATCTGGCGATCCATGCGGTCCAGGCCCAGGTGGTCAATTTCCAGCAGGGTCAGGCCGGCGTCGGCCAGCTCCCGGGTGATGCGGCCGTCGCCGTGCACTTGGGCGTAGTCCCGCACCCTTTTCAACAGCCGGTTGGCGATGCGGGGTGTGCCCCGGGAGCGCCGGGCGATTTCCCAGGCGCCCTCCTCGTCGATCTCCACTCCCAAAACCTGGGCCGCCCGC
>JAFDHU010000376.1 GCA_019308625.1 Deltaproteobacteria bacterium | reverse complement strand
AGCTTGAAACCGGGGCCGAATTCATTTAAAAAAACCCAGGTTGCAAGTGAGTGTTGGGGGGCCAGGGGGCCACAGGTTGGAAAACCTGTGCCACCGAAGCCTTGGCCCTCCCCTCAACAAACCCAACCAGGTGATCCCGTGGGCCCCGTCAAGCTGGAAAATCTGCGCAACATCGGCATCATCGCCCACATTGATGCGGGGAAGACCACGCTGACCGAGCGCATCCTGTACGCTGACCGAGCGCATCCTGTACTACACCGGGCGGACCCACAAGATGGGCGAGGTGCACAACGGCGCCGCGGTCATGGACTGGATGCCCGAGGAGCAGGAGCGGGGCATCACCATCACCGCGGCGGTGACCACCTGCGAATGGCGTGGCGCGGTCATCAACATCATTGACACCCCGGGACATGTGGACTTCACCATTGAGGTGGAGCGGAGCCTTCGGGTGCTGGACGGGGCCATCGGGGTGTTTGACGCGGTGGCCGGGGTGGAGCCCCAGTCCGAGACGGTGTGGCACCAGGCCGACCGCTACCGGGTCCCGAAACTGGCCTTCATCAACAAGATGGACCGCCCCGGGGCCGACTACTGGATGAGCGTGGACAGCCTGAAGGAGAAGCTGGGGGCCCATCCCCTGCCGGTCACCATCCCCTGGGGGGCCGAGGACCGCTTCCAGGGGGTCATTGACCTGCTGAAGCTGAAGGCCCTCAAGTGGCAGGAGGAGACCCTGGGCGCGGCCTTTGATGAGCTGGACATCCCCGCGGAGCTGGAGGAGGAGGCCGAGGAACGGCGGGAGGCCCTGCTGGAGGCCTTGGCCGAAGCGGACGATGAGTTCATGGAGGTCTATCTGGCGGAGGAGCCCCTGACCCCGGAGGCCATCCGGGCGGCCATTCACCGGGCCACCATTGCCTTAAAAGCCGTGCCGGTGTATGCCGGGGCATCCAGCCTTTGCTGGACGGCATCCGGGACTTTCTGCCCAATCCCCTGGAGGTGCCGCCCATCCGTGGGGAGAACCCCAAAACCGGGCGGGAGGAGACCCGCCCGCCTGAGATCGCCGGCCCTCTGGCGGCCCTGGCCTTCAAGATACAGATGATGCACGGCCAGCGCCTCACCTATGTGCGCCTGTATTCCGGCACCCTCAAGGTGGGGCAGGACGTCTACAATCCCATCAAGCAGGTCTCGGAGAAGGTGGGGCGCATCCTGCGCATGCATGCCCACAAGCGGGAGCCCCTGGACGAGGCCCGGGCCGGCCAGATTGTGGCTCTGGTGGGCCTGAAGGCCACCACCACCGGCGATACCCTGTGCTCCCCGGAGCAGCCCATCATTCTGGAGCCCATTTCCTCCTATGTGCCGGTGATTTCCCTGGCCATTGAGCCGGAGACCCGGGACGACCAGGAGCGCTTGGGCCCGGCCCTGACCCGCCTGGCGGAAGAGGACCCCTCTTTAAGGATTCACACCGACGAGGACACCGGCCAGACGCTGCTTTCCGGCATGGGGGAGCTGCACCTGGAGGTGGTTCTGCACCGGCTGGAGCGGGAGTTCCACACTCGCCTCAGGGCCGGCCGCCCCCAGGTGGTGTATCGGGAGACGGTGGGGGGCAGCGGGGAGGCCACCGGGGTCTTTGACCGGGAGCTGGCCGGGAAGCACCACTTCGCCCAGGTCACCCTGAAGGTTTCGCCCCGGGCGGCGGGCGCGGGCAACTTCTTTTTGTCGCACCTTCCCGAGGACCATCCGGCCCATCAGTTTGTGCCGGTAATTTCCCAGGCGGTGGCCGAGGGGCTGGACGGCGGCCCGGTGCACGGCTACCCCGCGGTGGATGTCATGGTGGAGCTGGTGGACGCGGCCACCCGGGAGGGCCAGGGCACCGAGATGGCCTTTAGGGTGGCGGCCATGACCGCGCTGAAGCAGGCCATGTCCCAGGCCCAGCCGCAGGTGTTGGAGCCCATTATGAAGGTGGAAATCATCACCCCGGAGGAGTTCACCGGCGAGGTGATGGGCGATCTGCACGCCCGCAAGGGCAAGACCGAGCAGCTCCTGGCCAAGGGGCCGGTGCGCCTCATCTCGGGCCACGCGCCTCTGGCCCGGATGTTTGGCTATGCCACCACCCTGCGCTCCCTCACCCAGGGCCGGGGCACTTTTACCCTGCAGTTTGACCATTTCGGGAAGATGGAGAAGTAGGGGGAGGGGGGCAGGGGGCTAAGTCCCCCG
>JAFDHU010000067.1 GCA_019308625.1 Deltaproteobacteria bacterium | reverse complement strand
TGGTCGGATTGGCACTCTCCTGGGCCCCGGCCGCCCTGCCAGCCCCGCCGTCCCTGGAGCTGGCTTTGGCCCCTTTTGTCCTGAGCCTGATTTTGGGCTGTGTGCTCATGTAACCCTTTCACTAGCCGGAGCCCAAAACCCGCTTGTCACCCTGAGCGTAAGAAAGGGGTTTAGATTCTTCGGCCCCTCCGGGGCCTCAGAATGACAGGGAAAATAGTGGTTTTATGGTGCAGGCCATAACTTCCGGAACCTGGTAACCAAGCAGACTTGCAAGGGCAAACCAGCCCATTTTGCTGAGTTTTCCGATAATCGCTTATTTTAAAAATCTTTGCCGCCGGGGTGCTCCCATCGTCAAAATCATCGGACTCCGCTTCAGATACAAAAAGAGCCTCAAACCGGTGTTTCAGGGGCTGAATCTGGAGGTGGCCGAAGGCGAACGGCTGGCCATCCTGGGCCCCAGCGAAGCCGGGAAATCCACTTTGGCCCTGTGCCTCAACGGCCTTATCCCCCGGCTCATCCGGGGGGAGTTTGGCGGCGAGGTCCTGGTGGCCGGGAAGTCGGTGCAGGCCTGCCGCCCCCGGGAGCTGGCCGCCCAGGTGGGGGTGCTGTTCCAGGATTTTGAGGCCCAGCTTTTCTGCACCCGGGTGGACCAGGAAGTGGCTTTCGGCCCGGAAAATCTGGGGCTGCCCCGGGAGGAGCTCCGCCGCCGGGTGCAGCAGACCCTGGGTCTGGTGGGGCTGGCGGGGCTGGAACACCGGGATCCGGCCACCCTGTCCGGCGGCCAGAAGCAGCTTCTGGCCCTGGCCGCGGTGCTGGCCCTGCAGCCCCGGCTGCTGATTCTCGATGAGCCCACCACCGACCTGGACCCGGCGCGGGTGGAGGAATTGCTGGCCACCCTGGACTGCCTCAGCCGGGAACAGGGGCTCACTTTGATACTGCTGGGGGAAGATCTGCGTTTGGCCCGACATGCCTCCCGCATCGTGCTGCTGCAGGAGGGCCGGGTGGCGGCGGATGGCCCGCCGGAAACGGTACTCAGACAGGTGGAGGCCTTTCGCCGTCTGGGCTTGAGGCCGCCGGGGATCCCTGCCCTGTTCCACGACCTGGGCCAGCCGGAGCTGCCCCTGACCCTGGAGGAGGCTGTGGCTCAGGCTCGGCGGCTGGGCTGGGAGGTCCGCCTGGGCTCAGCCCTTAAGGCCCGACCTGAGCCTCTCTCTTCCTACGGCCCCGAAATCCTGGCTTTGAGAGAGGTGGACTTCGTCTATCCCGACGGGCACGAGGTTTTTCGCCGCCTGTCCTTGAGCTTCCGGCAGGGGGAGATCACCGCCATCCTGGGCCCCAACGGTAGCGGCAAAACCACCCTGGTGAAGCTCTTGGGAGGACTGCTTCAGCCCACCGCTGGACAGGTCTGGGCAGTTCCGGGGATGAAGGTGGGTTTTGTCTTTCAGAACCCGGATTATCAGTTGTTTGCCGAACAGGTGTGGGAGGAGGTGGCCTTTGGCCTTCGCCTGCAGGGCTGTGCCCTGCCGGAGATGGAGCGCCGGGTGGCGGATGCCCTGCGCCGGGTCAACCTGCTGGAGCGGGCCGGGGAGGACCCGTTTTCCCTGACCAAGGGACAGCGCCAGCGCTTGGCTGTGGCCGCGGTGCTGGCCTTGGCCCCCCGGATCATCATCCTGGATGAACCCACCACCGGACTGGACCACCGGGAGCAGGAGGACATGCTGAACCTTATCCGGGAGCTGCATGCTGCGGGCCACACCATCATCATGGTGACTCACTCCATGTGGGCCGCGGTCCATTACGCCCGGCGGCTGGTGGTTCTGGAGGAGGGGCAGGTCAGGCTGGACGGCCCCACTCGGGAGGTGCTGGCCCGGGAGGACATTCTGGCCCAGTGCCGCCTTAGGCCCCCGGCGGTGGTGCAACTGAGCCGGCACCTGGGGTTTATGGCTCTTGATGCTGCCGAGTTCCGCCAAGCCCTGTCAACCGGCCCCGACCCCGCCCTGGAATGAAAGGGGTAGGGGGCCCGGTATAAGTAAGCACTTTTCGGCTCCATATGATATAAAATAGGGAAGTTCGCTTGGAGGATGGACAGAACTATGTGGGTAGCTGCCATACAACTTACCGCCACCGCCGATATGGAAGGCAACATCGCCCGAGCCCAGGAACTGGTCAAGGAGGCCGTGCATCACGGCGCCTCCCTGGTGGCCCTGCCTGAGAACTTTGCCTATATGGGACCGGAGGATCAGCCCAACCCGGCGGCCCAGCCGCTGGACGGCCCCCTGGTTCGGGAGTTCCAGGCCTTGGCCCGCAGTTTGGGAATCTACCTGCTTCTGGGTTCCTTTCCAGAGCTGGTCCACCCGGAGCGCCCTCCGTTCAATACCAGCGTGCTGCTGGGCATCGGCGGCCAGATTCTGGCCCGCTATCGCAAAATTCACCTTTTTGACGTGGAGGTTACCGGCGGGCCGGTCTTCCGGGAATCCCGATACATTCAGGCGGGCAGCGAAGTCTCGGCGGTCTCCCTGGCCCCCACCCTTTTCACCGTGGGCCTGAGCATCTGTTATGATCTCCGCTTTCCCGAGCTTTATCGGGCCCTGACAGACCGGGGAGCTGACCTGATTTTCATTCCGGCGACTTTCACCTTGGCCACCGGCCGGGACCACTGGGAGGTGCTGGTGCGGGCCCGGGCCATTGAAAACCAGGCCTATGTGGTGGCTCCGGCCCAGTGGGGCGAACACCGGCCGGGCCGCCGCAGCTACGGCCGCTCCCTCATCGTGGACCC
Organism: Deltaproteobacteria bacterium; assembly: GCA_019308625.1. Lineage (GTDB taxonomy): Bacteria > Desulfobacterota > Desulfobaccia > Desulfobaccales > 0-14-0-80-60-11 > DTHB01. Next base: position 5,368 of record JAFDHU010000067.1, on the reverse strand, counting down.
CTGGGGCACCGTGCTGGCCCAAGCCCCGGACCGGGAAGGCATCATCTACGCGGAACTGGATCACCGCCGCCTCACCCGCCTGCGCCGGGAGATGCCCTGTCTTTTGCACCGGCGCCTGCGGTAAGGGGCAGGAGGAACAGGGTTCACTTTCCCCTTCCCTGGAAGGAGGAGCGGTCTCACTGCCCGGCCCAGCGCAAAAAAAAACGGGAGGATTGACCTCCCGCTTTGTCCTCGTTTAAGTCAGGCAAAGATTACCGAGCAGCCGCCTTGGCCAGCTTTTCCTTCTGCGACATGCAGGCCCGGCAGAAGGGGGTCTCCGGCATCACCTCCAGGCGCCGGGGTTCAATGGGCCGGCCGCAGGATTCGCACTCCCCGTAGGTGCCGTTTTCCAGGCGGATGAGGGCCTCTTCAATGGCCTCCAGCTCCTGGCGCTTGGGCCCCAGGAGAGCCAGATGGGTTTCGGCCAGCAGACTCACGGTAGCCTGGTCCTCTTCATCCCGGGCCGTGGACAGCATCTCCTGATAGCCGTCGCCGATGGTGTTCTTGAGCTGTTCCTTGACCTCCAGCCACAGGAGCCTCTTGCGTTCCAGCAGCCGCTCTTTGATTTCCTCCAACTTTTTCGGGTCCAGTCCTGCCATAGCCGCTCCTTCTCCCGAGATGTTCGCCAAGACCTTCAGGATTGAACTCGGACAATAGGGATTATTCCAGAAAATCCTCCAGGGCCGCTTTGCGGGTGGGGTGCTTCAGCCGTTTCAGGGCTTTCTTCTCAATCTGCCGGATGCGCTCCCGGGACACGTTGAAGGCACGCCCGATCTCTTCCAGGGTGTGCTCCACTTCGTCCCCGATGCCAAAGCGCATTTTCATGATTTTTTCTTCCCGCTCTGTCAGAGTGCTCAGGATGTTGGCGGTTTTTTCAATCAATTCGGATTCCAGGATCCCCTCGTAAGGGGAGATGGCCTTGTCGTTGCGGATGAAGTCGCCCAGACGGTCGCCTTCATCGCCCACCGGGGTCTCCAGAGAAATGAGTTCGTCCGCCAGGTTGGTGACCATCAGGATCTTCTCCTCCGAAACCCCGGAGCGCTCGGAGATCTCCTTGAGGTTGGGCTCGCGTCCCAGTTCCTTCAGGAGATCGTAGAAGGCGCGGTAGCAGCGGTTGCGGATTTCCTGCAGGTGCACCGGAATGCGGATGGTCCGGGTCTTGTCGTAAATCGCCCGGGTGATGGTCTGCCGAATCCACCAGGAGGCAAAGGTGCTCAACCGGTAGCCGGTGGTGTAGTCGTACCGGGTTACGGCCTTCATCAACCCCAGATTGCCTTCCTGAATCAGGTCGGAGAAGGTCAACCCGCGGTGGAGATACTTTTTGGCAATGCTCACCACCAGTCGCAGGTTGGCCTTGATCATCTTGTCCCGGGCTTGGTTCACCTCGGCTTCCAGGGCTTTGATGCTAGCCATCAGGTCCCTGATTTCGGTGGCTGCCGGATGCTCCTTCAAGAGCCGCCCCAAGACCTGATGGATCAAGCGGAACAGCTTTTCCTTGGCTTGGGCGCTTTTCTCCGGCGCCTGAAACCAGGCCTCCACTTTCTTTTTCAGATAGGCGATTTCCTCCAGGTCAGACTTGCACTGCAGCACCAGTTGCAGCACGCCTTCCTGGCCGTGCTTGATAATGCGCCCCAGTTCCCGCTCCTCTTCCGGGGAGAGGATGGAGTAGCGCAGCATCTCCCGGAAGTAGGCGGCTACCAGCCCCTCGTGCTCCGGGATCTCCTCAGTATCCACCCCTTCTTCCAGTTCGGCTTCGGGCAGCTCCTCTTCCCCCATAAGGGAGGAGGTGACGGCAAACTGGTCCGTTACCTCCAGTTCCTCTTCCGGCGAAAGGTCGTATTTTTCCGGAAGCCGATAATTATCGGATTCCTCCTCCGAGAGGAAGGACAGGTGGTCATAGACCGTGAAGGAGTCGTTACCGTTCAGGTCCAGGAATTTCTTAAAGTACTCTTTTTCCATGGGATTTCCAGCCCCTTGGCTGACCTCGGATTGAAAAACTCAAAATATTAATTCTATCCTACTTTTTCTTTTTGTCAAGGAAGAATTCGTTTTGGTTTTTTAATTTTCCATAGTTTTAAAATAATTACCTATTTAACAAAGTCAAGAAACCGGCCAGGCCCTACCTTGACCCTTGGGCTTTTTTCGGGGTATTATGAGGGGACATGCAGGCACCCGCCATGTCCCACCGCTTCATCAGCGAATTGCGCGCCGGCCTTACCCTCAAACAGTTTTTCATCGTGCGCCGGGTGGAAAACCGCCTTACCAGAGAAGGCAAACGGTTTCTGGCCCTGGTGCTGGGCGACCGGACCGGCGCCGTCAAGGCCCGGGTCTGGGAGGAGACCCTCAAAAAATGTCCGCATGAGCTCTCCGAGTGCGACTTTGTGGGGGTCACCGGCCTGGTGGAATCCTACCAGGGGGAACTGCAAATCAATGTCACCTACATTGAGCCGGTGGACAAAATCCGGGAGCGGGGCGGCCTGCTGCACGGCTTTGATCCCGAACTGCTGGTCCTGAGCACCGACCGCAATCGGGAGGAGTTGTGGCAGGAGCTCTGGGAGCTGGCCTCCACCCGCCTCCACCCGCCCCTGCGGGACCTGGTCCTGGCCATCCTGGAGCGCTACCAGGAGGAGCTCATGGTCTGGCCCGGGGCGGAAACCGTGCATCATGCCTATCTGGGCGGCCTCCTGGAGCACACCTGCTCAGTGGCCCGCCACGCCTGCCACTCTCTGGAGGTGTACCGCTTCCTCAACCCTGACCTGGTACTTGCCGGCGCCATCCTACATGACATCGGCAAAATCAAGGAACTCTCCAATCCCGAGTGTCCCAAACGCACCGTAGCCGGAGGGCTGGTGGGACACATCGTTCTGGGCTGGGAGATGGTGCGGGAAGAGGCCCGGACCCTGGATTTTCCCGATGACCACCTCCTGCGGGAGCTGGAGCACATCATCATCTCCCATCACGGCGCCGCAGAATTCGGCTCCCCGGTTCTCCCCAAGACCCCGGAAGCCCTGCTGGTTTATTACTTGGATGAAATTGACGCCAAGCTGCACATGGCCCGGCGCCACCTGGAGCTGGATGCCGGCGACCAGGAGTTTACCGAATACCACCGGCTCTTGGAACGCCGCCTGTACAAAAGCCCCAACTCCCGGGAAGACCTCCCGCTGACGGACCCGGAGACAGAGGACTGAATCTGCGGCCGTTCCTGCTCCTGCCTTTGGCAGCCTTTCAGACAAATCCTCCTCTGAAGCTTCAAGCCAGGTAATTTGTGGTCCGGGGCCCCCCTCCCAGATTATTACCGGTACTTCGTGTAACTTTTTGACCGTTTCCGGCCCCTGATGTTAACCGGGACCGGAAATAAGGGGCGGAAGATCGGCAGGGCCTTCCATCCCTTTTGCTTTTCAAGCTGTTAATCCGGCGGATTGGCGAGGGCGTCAGCTTTTCAGGCCGGATTTCCGGGGGGCCGCCGTTGTCAGACCTTCAGGGCCAGCAGGCGCACTTCACTCAGCTCCTCTATGGCATAGCGCACGCCTTCCCGCCCCAGCCCCGAAGCCTTGACCCCGCCATAGGGCATGTGGTCCACCCGGAAAATGGGGGCATCGTTGATAATCACCCCGCCCACCTCCAGGGCCTCAAAGGCCTGCCAGGCATGGGCCAAGTTATTGGTGAACACCCCGGCCTGGAGGCCGTAGACCGAGTCGTTGGCCAGCTCCAGGGCCTCGGCAAAAGAACGGCAGGGGGTCAGGGTCACCACCGGCCCGAAGACTTCCTGACACCACACCTTCATCTCCCGGGAGACGTTTTCCAGGACGATGGGCGGAATCAGGTTGCCCTGACCCAGATCCCCGGTGAGCATCCGGGCGCCGCCGGCCAGGGCTTCCTTCACCCATTGCCGTACCCGTCGGGCGGCTTCCGCCTCAATCAAAGGGCCGGCCACCGTCTCCTCCCGCTCCGGGTCGCCGGTGACGATTTCCTTGGCTATGGTGGTTAAAAAGATTTCCTTGAATTCGTCGTACACTTCCTCCAGCACCAGAACGCGCTGCACGGCAATGCAGATCTGGCCGGCGTGGGCAAACCCGCCGATGGCCGCCCGCCGGGCCGCGGCCTTCAGGTCCACACCGGCATCCACAATGAGGGCGGCATTGCCCCCCAGCTCCAGCAGCACCCGCTTCTGGCCGGCCAAACTTCTCAGGCGCCAGCCCACTTCCGCGCTGCCGGTGAAGGACAGAACCCTGAGCCGCTCATCGCCCACCGCCTTCTCGGCCAGCGCTACAGAACTGGGCAGCACCTGCACACCTCCCGGCGGCAGGCCCGCGTCCTGGTAGATTTCCGCCAGCTTCAGGGAGGGCCGGCCCCACCTTGTGGGCCATGAGGTTAAAGGGGAAATTGAAGGGGGTGATGCCCAACACCGGCCCCAGGGGAAAGCGCCGGCTGATGCCCCAGCGCCCGGGGGCGAACCGGGCGGCCTCCAGGGGGATGACCTCGCCGCCCAGGCGGGCTGCTTCCTCGGCCGCGTAAGTCAAGGTCATCACTCCCCGATCCATCTCCCCCCGGGCATAGGTGATGGGCTTGCCGCCTTCGGCCACGATGAGCCGGGCCATCTCCTCCTGCCGGGCCTTCACCCCGGCCAGCAGGGCTTCCAGGATTTCCCGGCGCTCATAGCTGGAGAACTTTTTAAAGACCTCGGCGGCGCGCTGGGCCGCGGCGATGGCCTGCTCCCACTCCTTCTCCCCGGCCAGGCAGACTTCAGCCACCACCTCCCCGGACCAGGGGGAAACCACCGGCAGCCTTTTCACCCAGGCGCCGTCAATAAAGCAGCCTTTCTTTTCCATGATCTGAGATCTTGATTTTCGTCGGTGCTGTACTGACCGTTCCCCAGCAGGAGCTGGGGAACGGTCAGTAAATTTACCTGACGGGGGGTTGGGAGAGGAGTTTGAGGGGAGGGCCGGGGGCCTCGGGTCCTCCGGCCCTCCCCTCAATTTTTCTCACCCCCTACCCTCCCCGGGCCAGATTCAGGGCGCCGCCCAGGGCAATCAAACGGCGCTGCCGCTCGGTTAGGTCCACCCTGACCCGGATTTCCCGTTCCCCCCCGGAAGGCCCCAGGATGCGCAGGGGCAGGAGCGCCTCCCCCCGGAGCAGGCGCTGCCGCACCTGCGGGAGTTCCACCACCTGCTCTTCGTGCAGGTGGTAGTAGTCCTCGGGATTCTCAAAAGTCAGGGGCAGGATGCCGAAGTTGATGAGGTTGGCCAAATGTATCCGGGCGAAGCTTTTGGCCAGTTTGAGGCGCACCCCCAGGTAGCGGGGGGCCAGTGCGGCGTGCTCCCGGGAAGAG
>JAFDHU010000066.1 GCA_019308625.1 Deltaproteobacteria bacterium | reverse complement strand
AGAGGAGTGAGCGTGCGGATTGAGTTGACGGCAGAGGAAAGACAAACCTTGAGCATGTGGGCCAAAGCCGGCACCACCGAACAGCGGCTGGCCCAACGGGCCCGGGTCATCCTGGCCTCGGCCCAAGGGCTGGGATTGGCGGAGGTGGCTCGACAAAGCGGCCTGAGCCGCCAAAACTGCTCCAAGTGGCGCACCCGCTTTGTGGCCGAGCGACTCTCCGGACTGCGAGACCGCCCCCGGTCTGGGCGCTCCCGGGCCATCGGGGCAGAGATGCGGCATCGGGTCCTGGCCTTGGCCTGCACCAAGCCGCCGGACGGCAGCAATGCCTGGACTATCCGCAAGTTGAGCCGAGCTCTGGGTCTGGGCAGCACCACCATCCACCGCATTTTGACTGAAGGGCAGTTGAAGCCCCACAAGGTGGAATATTGGTGCGGCAAAAGCCCGGACCCGGAATTTGAGGCCAAACAAGCTGCCATTTTGGGGCTCTATCTGGACCCGCCGGACAACGCCTTGGTCTTGGCGGTAGACGAAAAAACCGGCCTCCAGGCCCTGGACCGTACCCAACCCATGCTGCCCTTGAGGCCTGGTCAACCCCAAAGGCAAACCGTCACCTACCGGCGTTTGGGCACCACCTGCCTGCTGGCGGCCCTGTCGGTTCACGAAGGCCGGGTGGAGGCCCGCTGTGTGGATCGCCACACCCATCAGGAGTTTTTGGCCTTCCTCAAGCACCTCTATCGCAAGCATCCGGGCAAGCACCTCCATGTGATCGTAGACAACTTTGCGGCCCACAAGCACCAGGCCGTCAAGGCCTGGGCCGCCAAGCGCCGGCGCCTGACGCTCCACTACACCCCCACCTATGCCTCCTGGCTCAACCAGGTGGAAATCTGGTTTAATATCTTCACCCGAGAGGTGATCCGGGGTGGCATCTGGCGCTCCAAACAAGAACTGGTGGGGCAGATTCTGCACTATATCAAAAAATATAATGAGGAGCGGGCTCGCCCCTTTAAGTGGACCTACACCGGAAAACCTTTGGTCGTTTAATATTCATAGTATTTAAGGAACGTAACACTAGATGCCACAAATCGAATTCCTCTGCCGGAGTGCAATGTAAACGCAAAGTAGCCGCCGCCAGAGCTCGGCGGGCCTGGCGCAGTTCATCTACCGGGTGGCTGTCAGCCTCTTGAAATTCTTGCAACAATTCCCCCAAGCCCTCGGGACCAAGCAGTTTTTCTATTCCCCCCACCTTGCCCCGCCTACCCACCAGTTCAGCCAGAACTTCAATGTTTCTGGCTGTAAGGATTGCCTTTGTAGTGGCGTTGGCCGACCCCACGAAGAGGTGCGTTTCCCAGGCCCGTTGGAAAATATATGCCTTGGCGTGCAGGCCGAGTGTGTCCGCCCCTCTATCAGCCTCCTGATCTTCGCCGTCCTCGGTTTCCGCCGCTTCATCCAGATGCAGACACTGCTGGAACTTGGCCCTAGTTTCGCCCTTAAGCTCAGCCAGGGTGTCAGGCCGAGATATTAGAATTGCAGGATTCTTGGAATTTTGGCAAAGCTTCGCCAAAGCCTCGTCAGTACAGAAAGGCGAGATCACCGCCATACGATTTGACTCAGGCGGGCTCCAGGGCCGACGGCGAAGTCCCAGGACATGGAACCGGATTCTCTCAAAGCCAGGAGGCGGTTCCCAAGGGGTGCGGCGCACCTCATCCGCCAACCGACTTGCCTGATCCCGGCGCCCAGGAGAAACCATTGGGTCTTTGGCCAAGCCAGGTAGCGAGGCCAACAACTCCCCCAACTCACGGTTCTCGGCCCAGTAACGGCCACGGGGACTTCCTTCTAAGTGCAGGGAAAGGTCCCATGAACGGTCTGCGGTGAGATTCCGGGAAAGGACCAGCAAGCGCAACAAAGGCGAACTTTCTCCGGTAGGGTCCTTGAAGCGAAGCAGCCAGAGTTTGGGGTGGAAAGAGCCCCCTCGGGGCGCCATGACCTCCACTACTGACGCTTCCAGTAGCGCGTAGAGCACATGGGGGCGGTCTGGCGCCTGCAATCGTCCTCGTTGGGCATAAACCGTGACCCGTTCCATTACCCGCCGCAATGCCTCCAGTAGGGTGATCGCATCCCCTGTCTGCTCATGGCGGCTGCCGCGGCCAAGCAAAGCCAGGTGCACCGGTATGGTGAGCAGAGTGGCGGGGTCAAGGGAGAACGTGGTGGCAATAGCTTCATCAAAAACCATTCCTGGCGGGGGGGTCAGAGCCGCGGTATACAGGCTACGGTCATTGGGGTTCAGCATCAGGTCTCCCGGTGCAATCCTTCATAAAGGTCGCGTAAAAATACTTGTGCTGTAGGCCAACGGTATTTAAGGCGGGATAGCCCGGAGGCGCCACTCCATTGTTCCAGGGCCCGCCGATTGCTGAACCGGGACCTAGCCTTCTTGAGGGACATCTCTCGCCGCCTGATAAGGTCCCTGGCCTCGGCGCTGTCCACTAGGCGGGCCGGCTCACTGAGGACCATCTCCAGCCAACGCTCTACAAAGAGCTGCGTGGCTGGCGTGATGGTGTGTCCTCGGCCCAAGGTGAGCTCCCAGAGTCTGGGCAGGTACCAAGAATACAGGTCCCCCAAATCCAAAGAGGCGGCCCAATGGGCCAATTGTTGCCGGTACTCCGCCACTTTTTCCGTCCAGGGTCTGAGTTCTGCCAAAGCCAGGTTATAGACCAAAGCGGCTCCGTGCATGAGCTCTGAGAACCGACGGGCGTGAGTGAGGAGTTCTTGGTGTTCCTCCCGGAAGCTGGCCCAATCCGGGTGAAGCCAGGGAAACTCTGTGTCCACCGGCTGGCTGTGCAAAGCCAGATAGGCCAGGAAGCTCTGGGGATGGCTGCATTGGAGGCGATCCAGCAGGAAGCTGGCCTCTTCTTTAGTTAGGGAAAGGTCTAGCTTACTCGGAAAGCCCTCTGGAGGGCCCGGCAAGCGCGGGTGCCAAGTCAGGGTGCCGTCCTCAGGGACTGTATCTATGTCATCTTTCGTCCGGGCTCGTTCCCGCTCTAGGGCTGCCTGAATATCCCGGCGGCGGTAGATGGTTCCGATTTGGCGGTGGTACTGGTCCTGGGAAAGATCTATCAGGCGGATACCCCAGGCTCCCAGGCCGCCCCAATAGACCGAACTGGGTAGGCGTTTCAAGCCTTTGCCCGCCACGACACCGAACACGCCACTGCGGTCATCCGAGGCGAGCAGGGGCGTCACCAGGGCCCGCTCCCACTTGTCAGCCCGGGCGGCGAATTCTGCGGGCGGGACGCGTTGCTTCTCCAGGCGGGTGTAAATCCAAGGTACAATGAGCATGTAACGCAGCCTGGTCTGGATGGTACTGGTGCCCGGGAAAAGCTGGTCAGCAAAGCTGTCCCGAATGCCACCCAGACCTAACTCATCCCGGCTCTCCTTCTCCTGAAACAGGGCCAGAATTCGCAGGCTACGCTCACGGGCAGCGGGATCGTGGTCAACCCAAGTAAGGGAGCTGGGCATTCTCAGTCCTCGGCTTTAGCTCGTACAAGTCAGTCGCCACTTCTCCACTTCTACTCTTATCAGGTAGCTGTACAACAAAATGTGGAGGTGCAAAGTTTATAGGCTCTTGGGGGCACCCCCTCCCTGCAGGAGATCCGCAGGAAGGTCATCCAAACATGGGCGTGGGGAGCATGCTTACTCAATGATTCTGCCCCAAAGCTTCTATTGCGGGCCTCTGCCCTTCAAAAAAACATTCCTCCCCCGTCAGGTTGATGCGGTGCCCGCCCAGCAGTTCGGCGTGTGCCTGTTTGCAGGTGAGGACTATGACCTGCTTTTCCTTGGCAAACTCCTGGATGACCTGAGCCGCGGCCTGCTGCCGCCCGGCATCGTCCAGTTCCACGATAGGGTCATCCATTACCAGAAAACCATCCAGGCCCTGGAGAAAATGCCTGGCCATGGACAATCGCACCGCCAGACCCAGGCTGACTCTGGCTCCTCCGGAGAGGAGCGGGCCAGGCACTTGCAGCCCATCCTGACGTACTGCCCACTCGCTATCCCGATCCGGGAACTCCAGGGTGACATAGCGCCCATCGGTCAGCACGCCAAGAAAATGCCCCAGGTCTGAGAGCCAAGGGGAAAGCGTCTGTCCGTCCATCTCCGCTTTTACTTCCTCAAAAACCTTCTGAATAGTTATTAAAGCCTCCCCTTCTTTTAAGGTTTCTTCAAAGAGTCTCTCCGCCTCTTGCAGTTGGGGGACAATGTCCTCCGCGGTTTCGCCAGGTGCCCGGCCTTGCAGCTCGGACCTTTCCAGAAGCAGGTCATGCCAAGCCTTTTGTTTCTCCTCCATCCGGACTTGCTGGGCCTTGAACTCGTTGATGAACGCTTCCTCGTCGGTGACCTCCGGTGGCAGCGGGGCAAGCTGGGCCAGCACCTGCTCAATTCCTCTCACTTCCCCGCGGAGGTCCGCAAGCTTTTCCACCAGGCTGTCCAGGGACTTATAGGCATCTTGCCATTTTGACAGCTGGTCCCGCTTCTCAGCCAGTTCTTTTTCGGCCTGACTGAGAGCTGTTCTTGTTTCCCCCAATTCCTCGGCCACCTCGGTGCCGGAGCGCGAGGGTGGTGCTTGCAAAGCCTGCTGGACGGCGGCCTTTAAGTCCTCATAAGACTGCCCGGCCAGAATTTCCTCCAAATCGTCCTCCAGCCTCTTTACTGCGGCCACCTGATTGTGGTAGGTCTCATGGGCCTTGCGGGCGCCTGCCACATCTTGAACGCCAAGCCGCTTAAGTAGTCTGTGAAAGTCCGCGCTGGTCTGCTTGTATGCTTTAGCCAACTGCTCAAATTCAATTTCCCCTGACTTTACTGTTAGTTCCCAGTCCGCATGCTCAAGGGAAATAAAGCCCCCCGCGTCAAGTTCCAGGACCTGGCCGGCTTTGAGGGCATAATCCGAGGCGGCTTCTAAATCTTTTGCCGCCTGGATGGTCATGGGCACGGCCGGCGTAAAATTGAGGCGAAGCTTTCCTGCTTGCAAGCTGGCCCGGTACTCTGCGAGCCGGAGATGCAAATCTTCCAGGGTTTCCAGGTCCTTGGCGGAAACCTCCCGGAGGTCTGCCAAGGTGGCTTGGGCCTTTATCAGGGCCGCACGTTTCTTTTCGGCCTGCCTGAAGCGCTCCCGCGCCTCGTTTTGAGACTCATAGGTCCGGGCCTGGGACAGTTCCTCGGCCAGGGCCCCCTGTTTCTTTCTGAGTCTCTCTAAGTCGGCCGCTCCGTCCCTCACCTCCTCCTCCAGCACCGGCCATTTTTTACAGATATCTTTGAGATGGCCTTCATCCTTTAAGCAACTGTCAAGCCTGGCCTTTAGCAAGCGGCGCCGCCGGGCATCCTCCACCAGCTTCGCATTGGCGGCCACATAGTCTTTGAGGCGTTGCAGTTCTTCTCCCACTTGGCGGATGCGCTCATTTATGGCATCCAGGTCCCTCTCATATTCTAGGGCTTCCTCCAGTTTCTGGCGCAACCTCTCTTTGTCATAATAAGCCTTGAGAATTTCCCCCACCTCGCGCTTCCAGGGGTGTTCTATTCCCCGGTTACCCTGGGGAGCAGCCAGGTTTTGGTCCCAGCGGCTGAAGAACTGCCGAGAACGCTCCTGCAATCGCTCCCCCAATAAGTCAACCGAGACGCCGTCTGTTTGGTAAATAACCCGACGCAGGACATCGGCCAGATGGTGCCTGGGTTCAGGGTCCTTGGACAAGGCCTCCAGAGTCGTTCCCAGACGGGACTGGTAAGCAAACAGCACGCCGTGATAAGTGCCCTCTTTGAGCACCAGAAGTTCCCTCAGCTTGTCCTGGACTTTTTGGGGGTCGGTGAGAATACCTCCGTCAGGGAGGACCAACCGGCTTTCTTTCTTGGCCCCCCAGGCCTTGAAAAGGCGGTAGGGCTTCTGTCCCGGCTCAGTCAGGAAGCTCAGCTCCACTTGGATGGTGTCACCACCGGTCAGGGGCATATACCGGCTGATTTCTTTTTTGAAAAGAGTCAGGTCATAGTTGGTGGGCACGAACAGTACCATCTTTAAAGCATTGACAATGGTGCTCTTGCCTGCTTCATTGGGGCCCACCACCACATTCAAGCCCCGGACGAAATGCAGCTTTTGGTCGGCCAGACCGGCGAAGGGATTGAGCCTCAGCTCCCGGATAATCATGCTCTGACCTCCTGGATGAGTTCATAGGCCATTTGCAGGGCCCTGGGATCCCCGGCCGCCTGCGCCAGCCGGGTCAGCAGCCGGTGAGGGAATGAACCTTCGGTGAACTCCCGGTCAATGTCCTCCGCGCCGATGCGCCGATAGAGCGCGGTGAAATCTGGTTCCAGATAAAGGACTTGACGCCTCAACTCCTCCAGGAGAGTCCCGCGTCGGTCATAGAGTTCCCCTGGGAGATAGCCCCGGAGAAATAGCTTTACCAGGTCACACTCGGGGTTGAATCGCTGAAAGCGGGCCCGGAGTAAATTGAGGTCGTCTTCCGAAGAGACCTCGGCTTCCTGGACAGAAAAACGATGGCGGCCAGTCACCAGGCTGCGGTAGAACAGGGAGCCGTCGGCCTGGAGCTCAATAAGCCAGGCATGACCGGGATGGCGGCAGTCAAAGCCGTCCGGTTCCGGGGTGGCAGGAATCAGAATCCGGCTGTCCCGGCCCTGGTCCAAATCCGGGACCCGGAGGTGAGTATGGCCCAGAAGCCACAGATCCAGCCCGGTCCTCTCAAGTTCCTTCCGGGTCATGGGGTAATAGTTTCCCTGGAAGTCAGGTGAGGTCCCCTCCAGACTGCCGTGGGCCACTCCTATATGCCATCCCTCCAGGTCTTTTGCCCTTTGCCTGATCCAGCCGATGGCATTTTCAGAGGAATGCTTGGCCGTGCAGGGACCCGGGTAAATGACCACCGGAAGGTCGTAATCAGCAAGAGGATACGGCCTGGGTTCGCTCAGGAGCACCACCCGGTCCCCGGCATACTCCTGGAATCTGTCCCACAGAGGGCATTTGCCTTCCTGCAGGAAATCATGGTTGCCGGGGAGCACCAGAACCGCCCGGCCCAAGAAGCGGTCCAGGGCTTGAGCCGCGGCCCGAATGTCCCGCAGGGCCACGTTCTGGTCATGAAATAAATCCCCGGCGATCAGGAACAGGTCCGCCCCCGCCGCATTGGCGGTCTCCACTAGGCCCCCCAAGGTCTCAAACCGGGCTTGGACCAGTCGCTCCCGGACCTCCGGCGGGTACCTGCCGGCGAATTTCATACCTAGATGCAGATCAGCGGTATGCAGAAGGCGCAGAGCCATGGACTTGTGCTCCTTCCTTTCTTCTGAGGCATCACTGCTGCCTATCATAACGGACAAAGGTTACCTGCCGAAGCAGATTTTTCCGGAGAACCGGCCCCGCCGCTTCCTCCGAGAAAGCCGAGCCGCGGCGGTTGCCGGATCGTGCCCGGGACGAGACTTTCCCCCTATGGCGGCTCGTCTGGCCAGCACGCTCTAGGGAGTGGGCTCCGATGCCCTGGGATTTCCCGAAGTAAGCGCCCCTGCCCAGGCAAAACCAAAGCCGGCCTCAGGGGCTCCTGCCCCTTCCGGGGCTATGCGGAGCTGCCTGTCCTCTATGATAGTCTGAGGTTGTTCCAGATTTCGGAATGAAAAATCTTTTGGCGGGAAAAACTTACGTTGCCAGGAGAGGGCCAAGGTTTCCTAGATTTTAAACACCTTTACCTCAGGGATGTTCTCTCCTATATCCGATCTTCCAGGTAAAAAGTCAGGATCAAAACAACAACCAAAAATATGATGAAACCCCAGCTCACTTCTTCATCTGCTTCATAAAATCGTCTAGGACACTGAGTCGCAATCCCCTCTAATCGGGTCAAGGTTTCCTACGGGAATCGTGATGCTAATTTTTTCGGGTCAAGTTGTAGTGTCGCAATCCCCTCTAATCGGGTCAAGGTTTCCTACGAAGCGCTGTTATGCTTCACTCTTCACTCCAAGGGCAATGTCGCAATCCCCTCTAATCGGGTCAAGGTTTCCTACGGAGGCGGTATGAGCAACTATCCCGACGACGTCAGGGTCGCAATCCCCTCTAATCGGGTCAAGGTTTCCTAACCTATTACCTCTGCATGGCCGGGGCGATCCGAACCAAAGTCGCAATCCCCTCTAATCGGGTCAAGGTTTCCTACGAAGCCGTAGTAGACGCGGCTAAAGGACTTCCCCTTAAGTCGCAATCCCCTCTAATCGGGTCAAGGTTTCCTACGGTGGAAGAAGCCGTCCTCTATCGGTCGCAATCCCCTCTAATCGGGTCAAGGTTTCCTACGAAAGGTCAACCCAAAACCCTAACTGATAGGATAGTCAGTCGCAATCCCCTCTAATCGGGTCAAGGTTTCCTACTTACATAGACTTCCCTTGGCAAGGCCAGAAACTGAAAATGTCGCAATCCCCTCTAATCAGGTCAAGGTTTCCTACTTGAGGGTCAAATTGTTGTCGCCCGAGAACCACATGTCGCAATCCCCTCTAATCGGGTCAAGGTTTCCTACAGGCCTGCCGTACGTCGCAATCCCCTCTAATCGGGTCAAGGTTTCCTACCTCGTGGCCTCTATAACCATCCCACTACCAGCTTCAGGTCGCAATCCCCTCTAATCGGGTCAAGGTTTCCTACCATGGGAGGGACGGTTATGAATTGCATCACGAAAGTCTGTCGCAATCCCCTCTAATCGGGTCAAGGTTTCCTACTCAAGACTTCAAAAGGGAGGGTGGACTACGCCAACCTATGTCGCAATCCCCTCTAATCGGGTCAAGGTTTCCTACCAGGTGAGGTGAAAGAGTCAAGGCTGTTCCCAGGGTGGTAGTCGCAATCCCCTCTAATCGGGTCAAGGTTTCCTACACGGGTAACATGCCAAAAATGCCTTTCTGCCCTAAAAGTCGCAATCCCCTCTAATCGGGTCAAGGTTTCCTACCGGCCGCAATTCGTGGCTAGTTTCGGGCGTCGTCAGGCGGTCGCAATCCCCTCTAATCGGGTCAAGGTTTCCTACAAGTCTTTGACATT